>NZ_PVUE01000010.1 GCF_003003235.1 Antricoccus suffuscus | reverse complement strand
GACCGGTGGACGTTCACCCGGATCGGTGGACAGCGCATCACCGCCGAACAGACCACCCGCACCATCGCCTATGACGTGGAGAACGAGACCCGGTATGGAGAACGGGCACTGCTAGCTGATCTGATCGCGGATGTCACCGACATGGAACACCCGTACGCCGACGCGATCCGACCGACCTGGGGTGGTGAGGCCGGCGGTGGCCGGACCGCGGCCGATGCTCTCCTCGACAACGCCGAGCACCTCGACCTGCAACAATCCGACGTCGTAGCCGTCGCATAGAAACGCAGCGCTCCCGCCGGAGCGCGAGCGCGGATCTCGTGTGTAGACAACGGGCGTCTATAGCGCCCATCCTCTACACACGAACCTGATATCGCTGTTGTACTAACGCGCGCCGCGGCGCACACTGACGGACAGTCGAGCCCCCAGGAGGCATCATGACTGTCACCGATGATTCTCAGGCCACGACCGTCCGTGGCGCTTGCCCGCACGACTGCCCCGACACCTGCGCGATGCTAGTGACCGTGGTGGATGGCAAGGCAACCAAAGTGCAGGGCGATCCCGACCACCCGTTTACGCACGGTGGTTTGTGCGTCAAGGTCAACAACTACGTCGATAAGGTCTATAGCCCGGATCGACTGCTGTTCCCGATGCGACGTACCGGTCCCAAAGGGTCGGGGCGTTTCGAGCGAATCACGTGGGACGCCGCGCTCGACGAAATCAGCTCGCGCTTCAAAGCAGCCGCCGACGAGTACGGCGCCGAGTCGATCATGCCGGTCAGCTATCTGGGCACTCAAGGAATCCTGAACGGTCTGAATGTTGGGGACCCGTTCTTCAACAAACTGGGCGCTACGGTCACCGAACGCACTTACTGCGACTCCGGTGCCTGCACGGCGTACAGCATGACCGTGGGCGCGACTGCGGGCGTGGACCCAGAGAGTCTCGTGCATTCTCGCTACATCATCATCTGGGCCTGCAACATGATCTCAACCAACCTGCACCTCTGGCCCTATGTAGCCGAGGCACAAAAACGGGGCGCCAAGGTCGTGGTCATCGATCCGATGCGCCACCGGACGGCAAAGATGGCGGACTGGCATATTCCGATCCGGCCGGGCACCGACGGTGCGCTCGCTTTGGCGATGATGCACGTCATCATCAACGAGGGGCTCACCGACCAAGACTACGTACGCGAGCACACCGTCGGGTACGACGAACTCGCGGAGCGTGTCCAGCAGTACTCACCCGAGTGGGCGGCGGCCGAGACGGGCATTCCCGCGGCGGACATTACAACCCTCGCGCGTGAGTACGCCGCGGGGCAGCCATCGCTCATCCGCATCGGTGTCGCCATCGAACGTCATGCCGGTGGAGGCGAGACCGTGCGGTCGATCTCTTGCCTTCCCGCACTTGTCGGCGCTTGGCGCAAACCTGGCGGCGGCCTGCTGCAACTCCCGCTCTGGGCGTTCCCCGTCAACTGGCCCGCGTTCATGCATCCGGAACTGGCAACCCCCGGCACCCGCGTCGTCAACCAATTCCTCCTCGGCCAGGCGCTGACGGGCGAGCTCGCGCTGGACCCACCCATCAAGGCCCTGATGGTCTACAACTCCAACCCAATGGTCGTCTGCCCCGAGCAGGACAAAATCGTCGAAGGCATGTCTCGGGAGGACCTGTTTACGGTCGTATCCGACCAGTTCAAGACCGATACTGCGCGGTACGCCGACATCGTGCTGCCGGCGACCACCCAGCTGGAGCAGAAGGACATCATGTTCAGCTGGGGACACTTCTATGTATCTATGAACAATCCCGCCGTCGAGCCGCTGGGCGACGCAATCTCCAACACCGAACTCTTCCGGCGCCTCGCCACGCGGATGGGTCTCACCGAACCATGCTTTGCCCGGACCGACGACGACATGATCGCTGAAGCCTTCGACTGGTCCGCCCCGGCGATGGAAGGAATTACCGTCGAGCGTCTGCGCGAGACCGGGTGGTCACGACTCACTCTTCCGTCACCGGACGAGTATGCGCCGCATGCAAACGGAAATTTCCCTACCCCGTCTGGAAAGACGGAATTCAAATCGTCGATCGCCGAGCAAGTGGGCAACTTCGTCGTGCCACTGTTTCGGCAGGGGTCCGACGATCACCAGCCCGGGGGCACCGTCGATCCGCTTCCCCACTACATCGCACCGCGAGAGTCAGATGAGACCGGGTTCCTGCTGAACCTCATTTCCCCGAAATCGCACGCATACCTAAATTCCAGCGCCGGTGATCAACCCGTCCAACGCCGAGTTCAAGGAGAACAGAGCGTGACGATCCATCCGCTCGATGCCCAACAACGAGAAATCGTCGACGGGCAAGAGGTCCGGGTCTTCAACGACCGCGGGCAGTTCATCGCGATCGCCAAGTTGAGTGAAGACATCGCACCCGGTGTCGTGCTGTCACACATGGGCGCCTGGGCCAAAAACGCAAAAGGGGGCACGACCGTCGCAGCGGTCAACCCGTTCGTTTTTGCCGATCTCGGTAACGCGCCAACGTTCTCAGACACCCGAGTCGAGATCGCTGCTATATAGCCGGAACTAAGCACTAGTGGGGATACCCTTCGCTGGGCATCCCCACTAGTGCGTCGCGCTAGTTTGCGAGGTCTGTCAGGTGGTCACCCGCGGTCTTTATACCGCCGATGAGGATGATCGCGGACGCGATTGCGATCATCGCGACGATCAGGCCGAACGTTCCGCGGGCACCAAACGCTGCTAGGGCCGCCACCACGATATACGGTTGCACCGCACCGCCGAGGTGACCTAAACCGTCGCCGATCGACATTCCGGTAGCGCGGGCTCGTGTCGGGAATACTTCTGACGTGTATGCATAGCCGAGCGCAGGCGCCATGATCCACAGTCCGGCGAGGAACAGCCCGATGATCAACACCGGCGTGCTGTGACTCAACGCGATCGTACCTACTCCGATCATCCCGATGAGGCCCGCGCAGGCCACCGAGTACTTCCGGTTGAACTTCTCGATGACCATGAGGGAGAAGAGTCCGCCGAAGACAAAGCCGATGTCGCCAATCGCGCTCAGCAGCAGGCTATCCTTCACCCCCATCGCGGTCAGAAGTGTCTGCAGATAGGCGAGGTAGGCATAGGCCGCCATATAGATGAAGAACCAGTAGAAGAAGACGACGATTACCCGCTTCAGGTACGGCGGACGAAGCAACTCGGCGGTTGGGAAGGTCTTCAATTCGGCTTCGGAGTGTACGACGTCCGGCTCAGGCAGATGCTGACCTTTCTGGCGGACATTCTCTTCCATACGGTTTAAGATCGCGTGCGCACGATCCGCGTGGCCGTGCAGCACCAGCCATCGGGGAGACTCAGGAATCCATTTATCATTGAGGAATCCGAGCAGGATGATCGACAGCGCGCCGATGGCAAACACGAGGCGCCAACCAATGTTCGTCGGGAGCCACGTCACCAGGCCGAGTCCGATCCAAGGCGCGGCAGCCAGCCCGACACCACCCCAGAACACGTTCAGGGCAATGCCACGGCCACGCACCTTCGGTGGTGACAGCTCGGTCATCATCGTCGCCGCCAGCGAGATCTCCGCGCCCATACCGAGACCGGTGATCGCCCGGAAGATGGCAAGACTAGCCAAGTTCCAGGAGAACGCTGTCAGAATTCCACCGAAGAACAGCAGCCCCACCGAGATAGCAAATGCTTTCCGCCGACCGATATAGTCAGCCAGACTCGATAGGGCGTACGCACCGACGACGTATGCGAACAAGTTCGTTGTCACGGGCAGCGCCAGGTCAGCGCCGCTGATCTTGAACTGCTCTCCAAGAATCGGCAGCGTGACGCCAATTGCGGTGATGTCGTAGAACGTAAAGAAGTACGCCGCTCCGACGACTACAAATAACACGCGGCTCAGCCCGAACGACGGAAGTCGATCCAGCCTTGCGTTGATGACGGCTACTTCGTGTTGCGGTGCACTTGCGGTCTCTGCGCTCACCATCGGAAACTCCCGGGGTCCGGGCCGCCGCACGACCGGATAGTCGTGCTGGATTGCACACCGGTATAGACCCCACTTCGCGGGCGTGTCAATCGAGACGGCGTGTCCCTTAACGCCAAATAAACCCATACGCAGCAACGTATCGCGCGGGTTTAGGACAACGTGACGCAGTGGAGCGACGAACCACCCGTTACAACGAGCCGAGCGAACCTAGCTCTGGTTGAAGAAGCCACCCTCGGCGATACGCGCTTTGTCCTCGGCGGTTACTTGCACCTTCTGCGGCGAGAGCAGGAAGACCTTGTTGGTCACGCGCTCGATGCTGCCATGCAGGCCGAAGGTGAGACCCGCGGCGAAGTCGACGAGTCGCTTAGCGTCCGAGTCATCCATTTCGGAGAGGTTGATGATCACCGGTACACCATCTCGGAAGTGCTCACCGATAGTGCGCGCTTCGTTGTAGGTGCGTGGGTGCAGCGTCGTGATGCGGTACGACGAGCGCCCGGTCGATGCGGCGGGCGTCTCGGACCAGCGTGCCGATGCAGCCGACGAACGGCTGGGCGCGAGTTCGGTACGTCGGGGCATGGTCGTCACCGGCGTGGGCGCCGGCTCATCGTCGTACTCGGCCTCGGCGAACTCCGCGTCGTCGTAGTCGTCGCGGCGACGATCATCGGTGTAACTGCGCGCCCGAGCGGTCGCGCCGTATGTCTCGTACCCGTCGTCGGATGCGCGATGATCATCTTCGACCAAGCCGAGGTAGATCCCCATCTTGCGCATGGCTCCGGCCATAGGTCGTTTCCTCCTCGGTGCGGCGTCAACTGGACGCTAAAAGATCTGCTTCTAAAACGGTAGTTCGCGCGAGCCGAACAACGCGGTTCCGACACGCACCAATGTGGCCTGGTTTTCAATGGCCACCGCAAAATCACCGGACATGCCGGCCGAAATCTCGGTCGCCGTGGGATACACCTCACGCAGTTGCTCGCGAAGCCGCGCCAATCGCCGGAAACAATCTGCCGGGTCATAACCGAGCGGAGCGATCGACATCACGCCGGTGAGCTCAAGAACGTCGCAGGCCGCGACCTCGGCTGCCAGCTCGAGCAGCTGATCTGGATGGACGCCCCCACGCGCGGAGGTGCTGTCCTTGTCCACATTGGGCGGGCTCGGATCGAGATCAACCTGCAACATGATCTGCAACCGGCGCGATGGATTGAAACGGTCCGACTCCCTCGCCGCTTTCGCGATTGCTCGCGCCAAGGCGACGCGGTCGACTGACTGGACGACGTCGGCGTGCTCCAGCACCGAGCGCACCTTGTTGCGCTGCAGTCGTCCGATGAAGTGCCAGCGCACGTCCAGTTCTGGTAGCTCGATTCGTTTAGCCGCCAGCTCCTGGGCTTTGCTCTCGCCGACATTCGTCAGGCCAGACGCGACGGCCGCGGTGACGTACGACGCGGGAAAGTTTTTGGTTACCGCAACGAGGGTGACGTCCTCCGGCGGACGACCCGCCCGCATGCAAGCTTCCGCAATTTGCGCACGAACGTGCGCGATGTTTCCCGCTATATGTCCGGTATCGCTCATGATCCCTCGATCCACACCACGGCCACTTGCCGGCCGGTGCGTCCCTTATCGCCTCGGTGACTGAATAGATCCGGGTCCTCTACGGTGCATCGCGGGTCTATCTCGATGCTCTGTATGCCGAGTGACTTGAGCTGTCCGGCCAACCCGGCGCGGATGTCGAGCGCCGCGGTTCCCTGCTTGGTGCGCGCGGCAGAACCGGGTGCGTGTTGCTCTACATCGGCCTGCATGGGCTGCGGTACCTCATAGTCCCGTCCGCAAATGGCGGGACCGAGTAACGCGTTGATCGACCCGATCGAGGAGCCGAGGCCGACCATCGCGTCGACCGCCCGCCCCGCGACGCCGAGCCGCAGGCCCTGCCGGCCACAGTGCACGGCACCGATCACCCTCGCCTGCTCGTCCCACAGCAGCAGCGGTACGCAGTCGGCAACCTGTACGACCAGAGCCAGGCCCGGAGTCGCCGTCACGAGCGCATCGGTGACCTCGACGGGGCCGTCGACCCGCTCGGTGACGACCTGCACGGACCGGCCGTGCACCTGCTCCATCCACACCAGGTCCGCCTGCTCGACCCCGATCTCGGCCGCGAGCCGAGATCGGTTGCGCGCCACCGACTCTGGATCGTCGCCAACATGTAGACCAAAGTTGAACGAGTCGTACGGCGGCGCGCTGAAACCGCCCCGACGTGTGGAAAGCACCCGCCGAATACGAGGCGGGTGCTTCCTGGGATTACTCAAAACCCTGGTCCTTCAAAACCTGGTCCTTCAAAAACCTAGTCCTTCATGAAGTCCGGGATGTCCAGGTCGTCATCCATCTCGTCGACCGGCAACGGCCTGCGAGCAGGGGTCGGCATGGCCATGCCGCCACGCTGGCCCTGACCTGGTGCTTGCGGCCGTTCCTGAGGACGCGACGCTGGCCGCTCCTGCTGGTAGACCGGACGCTGCGGCCGCCCCGAGTCACCGCCCGTGGCAGGCCGGCTCGACGACTGGCCGGCGCTACCGCTGCCATTGCTGCCAACTGGGACCTGCTGCGATTGGCGCGACGCGGCGGCCGACGATGGCAGGCCGCCGCTTGCACCAACTGACGAGTCCGAGCGCGTCGGTGTTGCCGACGCGGACGCGATCGAGCCCCCACCGACGCGCTGACCCTGGTCGGTCCGGTGCGCCGGTGGCGTTACGTCTTCGAACCCGGCCGCGATAACGGTGATCCGGACCTCATCACCCAGCGCGTCATCGATGACTGCACCGAAGATGATGTTGGCATCGGGGTGTGCCGCGTCAGAGATGATCGTGGCGGCCTCGTTGACCTCGAACAAGCCGAGGTCGCTGCCGCCACACATCGACAGGATGACGCCCTGGGCGCCGTCCATCGACGCTTCGAGCAGCGGACTGGCGATCGCCTGCTGTGCAGCGGAAATCGCGCGATTCTCGCCGCGCGATGAACCGATGCCCATCAACGCCGACCCCGCGCCCGACATCACCGACTTAACGTCCGCGAAGTCGAGGTTGATCAGACCAGGCGTCGTGATCAGATCGGTGATGCCCTGCACACCGGACAGCAGCACCTGATCGGCCAGCCGGAACGCGTCCATCATGCTGATGTTGCGATCGCCCAGCTGCAGCAGCCGCTCGTTGGGAATGACGATGAGCGTGTCGCACTCATTGCGCAGTTCTTGGATCCCGGCCTCGGCTTGCGTAGACCGGCGCTTGCCCTCGAAGGTGAACGGACGGGTAACCACACCGATGGTCAGCGCGCCGAGCTTGCGCGCGATGCTGGCCACGACTGGTGCACCACCGGTGCCGGTGCCACCGCCTTCCCCGGCGGTGACGAACACCATGTCCGAGCCCTTGAGTACTTCTTCGATTTCTTCGCGATGGTCCTCGGCAGCCTGCCGACCGACCTCGGGGTTGGCGCCGGCCCCAAGGCCCTTAGTGGCCTCGCGACCGACGTCGAGTTTCACGTCGGCATCGCTCATGAGCAGCGCTTGCGCGTCGGTGTTGATCGCGATGAACTCGACGCCTTTAAGCCCGACCTCGATCATGCGATTGACGGCGTTTACGCCACCGCCGCCGACACCGACGACCTTGATTACGGCGAGGTAGTTTGGGGAGGTCATGCGACCTTCCTTCCTGCTAATTTGACGACTACGTTTCACGCGCTAAATTGACTTGTCCATAACTCTCAACCTCAAGTAAAGGTTCATAGTTATGTCAACCTGTGCGGTGTTACGAAAGTAGGACGTCGGACCCTCGCGATGGGTAAGGCGCGCCGGGGCGCCGCGTTCTTTTCCCGCTACTTCTTAGCTTTCGGAGTTCGGCCCATGAGGTAGAACTCGTCGTTCGGCATCATTCCGCCCCAGTGCGCGAGCCGGTTGCTCATCGCGAAGAAGGCCACGATAGAGCCGACATCGTAGACGTCTTCATCGGTCAGCCCATGTTTGCGGAGCTTGTCGAGGTCCTCGTCAACGATCTCGGCTGGGGTGACGGCAAGCTTCATGGCAACTTCGATAATCGCGTACTGCCGCGCATCGAGCTCGGCCTTGCGCCAGTCGTTCGCCAGCTGGTCGGCGATACGCGGATTCTTGGTGCGGATCCGGGCGATTGCACCGTGTGCGATGACGCAGTAGAGACAGCTGTTGGCCGCGCTCGTGGCGACCACGATCATCTCGCGCTCGGCCTTGGACAGGGCCGGCGTCTCACGGTCCATCAGCGAGTCGTGGTAGGCGAAGAAGGCGCGCATCTCTTCGGGACGTCGGGATACGGAGCGGAACACGTTGGGGATGAATCCGGACTTCTCCCCGATCTCCTCGACCTTTCCGCGGAGGTCATCTGGCAGATCTTCGGTATCGATTACTGGGAACCGCTTCGAGATCGTGGGGTCCATATGTTCGGCCATGTGTGCTCCTTGAATGCCAATGCGTTCGAATACGCTTATGTGAAGGTTGCTGGTGGCATTCGCGCCGCGCTCAACTCGCGTGGTGCTCGCCCCAGTGACCCATGTGTACCACATCCGATAGCGGCTTCCGACCGGCCTTCAACGAGCCAGAGCGACGATCCGCGACCCCGTATCCGACGGACACGACACCGACCGGCGTGTAGCCATCCGGTACGCCGAACTCTTCAAGCACACCAGGAATCTGAGCCGGTGGAACGCCGAAGAAACAGGACGCGAGTTCTTGGTCGACGACGGTCAGCATCATCAGCATCGCGGCGAAACCGGTGTCGATATCCCAATAGGGCACCGGCCAGCGAGCCTCGTCGCGGTCTGCCCAGCCCTTGTCCGGTCGCGCATACCGATCGAGGTAGGCGTCCTTGTGAGACAGGCACACGATCAGCAACGGCGCCGTCTGCATCCCGCGCAACCATGCGTCCGGTACGCCGTCGGGGTCGGTGGTACGGCGCCAGAATCGCGCCCGATCTTGAGGTTCCTCGATCACCAGAAACGCCCACCCTTGCGAGAATCCGGCACTGGGCGCGTGCAGCGCGTTGCTCAAGATCAGGTCACGGACTTCCGGCGCAACTGGACGGTCCGGGTCGTAGCTGCGCACCATGCGGCGGCGGCGAACGACCTTTTGAAAATCCATCGGCTACCGGATGACGATCGACTGCGGGCTGGAGATATCGTAGACCGAGCCGGCGTGCTCGAGCAGCTTCTCAATCATTGTCGCCTTTTCCTTGGCCTCGTCGTCACCGCCCCAGATCACCGATCGGCCGTCCTCAAGCGTGAGGGTCACGTCGGCACCGGTCTTGGCCGTCACCGAGGAAACCTGCTTATACAAGGCCTGCGGCAGGCTCGCGATGACTTTGACGGCCGTCCGAGTCGCTAGGTCACCGGTGCCGGGCTTGTCGACGGTGAGCGGTAGCAGGCCTTTGGCTACGCTGCTCCCGAGCCGCGCCTCGGGTAGGTAGACCTTGCCAGTAATGTCCACGGCCCACTTCTCGCCTTTGACCGTGACGATCGCGACCGGTCGACGCTCGGTGATGGTGATGACGACCCCGTTGGGCCAGGAGCGACTCACACTCGCGCTGGCGACGGCGGGTATGGCCTCGACCTTGGCCGCGATCGTGTCCGTGTTCAGAGTTGCGAGCGGCGCTCCGGAAGCGATGCCCGCGGCGTCACGCACATCGCTCACCGAGACGACGTTAGCGCCGCTGACGCCCACCCGCTTGACACCCAGTACCGAGGAGAACATCACCAGCCAGACGAGTGCCAGCACGACCACGAACGCGGTCAGTACGACGTACAGGCGCTTGTGTCCGCGTGGGGCAAGCGCCACGCTGGCGCGCGCCATCGCTGTGCGAGCGGGCGCCCGCCGAGCCGACGACTTACGTTTTGACGGCTTACCTTTCGACGCCTTCTTAGGCGCCGGTGCGGTACGCCGCTGAGGTGGGCGCGGCCGGGTCGTATTTCGCGTCATGACGAACGGCTCTCGATCGCGGCGAGGATCTCTTGGCCGAGCATTGTCACATCACCCGCGCCGAGGGTCATCACTAGATCGCCCTCATGCGCTAGCGCGGCGACGGCCTCGGCGGTCTGCACCCAGGATGGCTCAAAACGCACGGTGCCGCGGCCCGGCGGTACTGCGGCGGCGACCAGTGCCCCGCTCACTCCCGGAACGGGGTCTTCCCTGGCCGCGAACACATCCATCACGATGACGTCGTCGGCGAGGCCGAGCGCGGCGCCGAACTCGGTCGAGAATGCCTGAGTGCGCGAATACAGGTGTGGCTGGAAACAGGCAATCAGCCGGCCGTCCCCGGCGACCGAACGCGCCGCCTTCAACTGTGCGGCAAGCTCGGTCGGGTGGTGTGCGTAATCATCGAAAACCCTTACCCCGCTGGCAGTCCCGACGTACTCCATCCGCCGATGCACGCCGGCGTACCGGGCAAGCCCGTCGATAAGCTCGCCGGCCGGCAACCCGAGCCGGATCCCGGCGAGCAGTGCGGCCGCGCTGTTGAGCGCCATGTGTGCGCCGGGCGCGCCGAGGTCGACCGCGTGCTCGACGCCGTCGACCCGAGCGCGGTAGGTCGTGCGCGTGCCGACGACGTCAATAGCGGACAGCTGCAGGTCGGACTCGGCGTGCTGACCGTAGGTCCAGACCGCAAGCCCGCGACTGGCCGCCCGCTCGGCCAGCGCGTACGCCCGCTCGTCGTCGCGGCACAGCACCACAAAACCGGCCGCGTCGATCGTGTCGATGAACGCGTCGAACGCGCGCAGCACGGCTGCGAGATCGCCGTAGTTATCGAGATGGTCGGCCTCGACATTGGTGACTATCCCGGCGTACGGGGAAAACAGCAGGAAGGACCCGTCGCTCTCGTCTGCTTCAGCGACGAAGATGTCACCAGCGCCGAGGTGCGCGTTGGAGCCCGACTCGTTGAGCTCGCCGCCAATCGCATAGGACGGATCGGCGCCGCACGCTTGTGCCGCAACCACCAACATCGACGTAGTCGAGGTCTTGCCGTGTGTGCCGGCGACGGCGACCGGTCGCTTGTCGCTCATAACCGAAGCCAGCGCAACGGCGCGGGGAATGATGCGCAGCCCCCGCTTCGTCGCCTCGGCGAGTTCGGGATTGGAGGGGCGAATCGCTGAGGAGACGACCACGGTGTCGGCGTCGCCGAGATGCGCAGCGTCGTGGCCGACCTCGCACCGCACGCCACGCAGGCGGAGCTCGAGCACCGCGGCGGACTCCTTGGCATCGCTCCCCGAGATCTGCATCCCCATGGCCTGCATGATCCGCGCGATGCCGCTCATGCCGGCACCGCCGATTCCGATGAAATGCACGACGCCCAGTTCGTCCGGGCGCGGCGTCTGGGCGCCCTCGACGGCGTACGCCGGAAGAATCTTCGGTGGTCTTGAGTCGGTCACGGACGAGCCACCTCCAGAACCATCTCGGCTAGCCTGTCCGCGGCTTCGCCATGGCCAGCTCCAGTCGCATTTGCGGACATAGCGGCGATCTTGGCCGGATCGCGCAGAATCGATAGCAACTGCGCGGCGAGGTAGTCGGCCGTCAGTCGATCATCCTCGACCAGGAGGCCACCGCCGGCCGCGACGACAGGTGCGGCGTTCTTGCGCTGCTCACCGTTGCCATGCGGCAACGGCACGTAGCACGCGGGCAGCCCCACGGCCGATACTTCGGCCACGGTGCCCATGCCGCACCGGCAGAGCACAAAGTCGGCGGCGGCGTAGGCAAGGTCCATCCGGTCGATATACGGGACCGCGGTGTACGCCGGACCGTCGGCGTACACAGGCGCACTGACATCGTTCTTTTTGCCGTACGAGTGCAGGACCTGGATACCGGCGTCATGCAGCACTTGCGCAGCGCCGACGATCGCAGTGTTGAGGGTGCGAGCGCCTTGAGACCCGCCGTATACCAGCAAAGTGGTGAAGTCGGGGCGTAGACCGAAGTGCGTGAGTGCTTCCGCGCGCAACGCTTGACGGTCGATCTTGGAGATCGTGTCGCGGATGGGCATCCCGATGACCTGGGCCCCGCGTAGACCCGGGATCGGCATAGCCGTCGCCACGACCTTCGCCCAGCGGGCTCCCACCTTATTAGCCATGCCGGCGGTCGAGTTGGCTTCATGTACGACGACGGGGACCCCGCGGGTACGCGCTGCGAGGTACGCCGGCAGCGCGGCGTATCCACCAAATCCGACCACGGCGGCAGCATCGACCTTCGTCAGAATCTTGCGCGCGGCCATCGTCGCCGTCACTAGTCGCGGCGGCAGCTTGGCCAGGTCAAGGGACGGTTTACGCGGGAAGGGTACGGCGGGCACGACCTCGAGCTTGAATCCCCGGGCCGGCACTAGCGTGGTCTCCAGGCCACCGATCGCACCTATACAGGTGATTTCGATACCAGGTTCACGCAGCTGAAGGGCGGTTGCCGTCGCAAGCATCGGCTCGATGTGGCCGGCGGTGCCGCCGCCGGTCAACACGATGTGTCTGCTCATCCGGCCCTCCGCCTCCGTTCCTGGCTTACATTCTGCCTCGCGCTGCGCTGGCGCGTATCGCGCCCGCGCGCCGGTTGTTCACTGCGCACCGGTGTGCGTTTCGCTGGAGCGCGTTTGGCCGGAGCTCGCTTCGCCGGAGCTCGCTTAGCCGGAGCACTTCGAACCGGCTGACGTTTGACCGAGGGTTTCTTTGCCGGTGCGCGTTTCACCCGCGCGCTTTGCTCGCTGCCGCTGAACGGGTCACTGTCGCGGGCGTTACGCGGAACGGGGAGCCGCAGTAATGACGGCAGCCGCATTTGCTTCTTCTTCAGGTGCGCGACGGCGGCCGGTTCGTGCCGGGCGCACGAGGCGAGCACTCCCATGACAAACATCGTGATGATCAACGATGTGCCACCCGACGAGATCAGCGGCAGGGTGATCCCGGTAACCGGCAGCAGCCCGACGACGTAGCCGATGTTGATCAGGGCCTGCGCGACCTGCCAGACCACTGCGGCGGACGCGACGAGTTTGATGAACGGGTCGGTCGAACGATGCGCGATCCGCAACCCGACGAACGCGAGAGCACCGAACAACAACAGCACCGTGGCGCAGCCGACCAGCCCGAGCTCCTCGCCGATGATCGCGAAGATGTAGTCCGAGTGACCGTTGGGCAGCGCGCCCCACTTAGTCCGGCTGTTGCCCAGCCCAACCCCGGTCAATCCACCGGTGCCCAGCGCGTAAAAACCCTGCAGTGCCTGGTGTCCGGCCCCGGCCGGATCTGACCAGGGATCGAGGAAAGAGGTCACCCTGGACAACCGATAGGGCTCGGCCCAGATCGCGAGGCCACCGGCCCCAAGGACGCCAAGGCCCAGCAGGCCGAACAGTCGCATCGGCGTCCCGACTGTCCACAGCAACGCGAGGAAGAGCACAAGATAGGTCAGCGTCGTACCGAGGTCGGGCTCGATCACCACCAGCCCGGCGAGGATCGCCATGCCCGGCAACAATGGCATCAGTAGTCCGGACCACGTGTTGTGTTGCTTCTTGCGGCGTACCAAAATGTGCGCGCCCCACAGCAGGAACGCGACCTTGCCAACTTCGGACGGCTGCAGCTGAAGCGGCCCAAAGCCAAACCATCGTCGACCGCCGTAGATCTCGGTGCCGATGCCGGGGATCAGCACGAGCATCAGCATCAGGATCGACAAGATCATCAACGGTCCGCTGATTCGGCGCCAAAACGACAGCGGCACTCGCATGCCTACCCAAAGAGCGACAACCCCGACCGCGGCCCACATGATCTGGCGATTGAACAGGTAGTACGGCGATCCGTATTTGATGATGGAGTCGACCGCGGACGCGGAGGCCATCATGACCAAACCGAACGTCACCAACGCAAATGTCAGCATGATGACGAGATAGAACGATGTCATTGGGCGGCTGAAGAAACCGCGCAGCTCTTGAGACGCTTTGCGTGCAGAGTCGCGTGTCGCCGAAAGACGGTCGCTGCGTGCGGTGTTTGACGCGGCCATCTTCCTCCTTTAGCTGTCCTCGGCGACTTGTCTTGCCGCCTCTGCGAACCGGTCACCTCGCTGCGCGTAGTCGGCGAACATGTCCATCGATGCCGCGGCGGGGGCCAGAAGCACCGTCACCGTGGCATTCACGCGGCTGCCCGCGTCGCACGCCAACTCATGCGCGAGGTCGACCGCCGTGCGCATCGCTCTATCGTCCGTCGTCTCGACCTCGACAAGAGGTATCTCGGGCGCGTGTCGGCGCAATGCGTCGGCAATTACACCCCGGTCGCGGCCGATTAGCACGACGCCGCGCAAAAACGGCAATGCGCGTTCGATCAATGGCCGCACATCGTCGACGGACGCGCCCTTAAGTAATCCGCCGGCGATCCACACGACGTGGTCGTAGGCAACGAGTGACGCGGCGGCCGCATGGACGTTGGTGGCCTTACTGTCATTGACGAAGTCAACGACGTAGCCGTCCCGACGCTCAGAGGCCACGAGGACGTTGCGGTGCGCACCGGGAAGATATCGGCGCAGTCCCTCGCGGACGTCGGCGGCACTCACACCGACCGTTCGCGCCAATGCGGCGGCCGCGAGCGCATTGGCGACGTTGTGCGGTCCCGGCGGGCTGACGTCGCCAACGCTCGCCAGTACCTCGCGGCCACCGGCAGCGGCATACGTCCGGTCGATGAGCTCGTCACCGTCGACGCCGAGCTGACCGGCGTCCGGTACGCCGAGCGTGAATCCGACCGTGCGCGCGGTCGTCGGCAGTTTCGCAACCTCGGCACACACGCCCGCATCGTCAGCGTTGTACACGCTGATGCCTTGAGCGTTAAAGATTCGCGCCTTGTCTGCGGCGTACGCCGCGGCGCTGCCGTGCCAGTCCAAATGGTCTGCGGCAAGATTGAGCAGTGCGCCGCTCGCCGGTCGCACGGAGGGTGCCCAGTGCAGTTGGAAACTGGACAACTCGACCGACAGCACGTCATAACCGGTCTGCCGGTCGACCGCGGCATCGATGACCGGTGGACCGACGTTGCCGACCTCGGCGACGGTGCGACCCGCGGCAGCCAGCATTGCGGTAAGCATGCCGACCGTCGTCGTCTTGCCGTTGGTTCCGGTCACTGCGAGCCATGGCACGGCGGGATCCCTGAGCATCCAGGCGATCTCGACCTCGCCAACGACCGGCACCCCCTTGCCGGCGGCGTCCACGAGCAACGGTTGCCTGGGTGACCAGCCGGGTGATGTGACGACCAGGTCGACGCCTTCGGGGAGCTCGGCGAGGTCACCGGCGTACGTGATCCCCTGCTGCGCAAGGCTTGTTGTGAGCACGCGAGGATCGCGGTCGACGATCTGGACTGACGCTCCGCAGCGTTGCAGTACGGCGGCCGCGCTGGTCCCGGAGCGGCCGCCACCGGTCACGACGATTCGCGCCCCGCGATACGGGTTCGTGGAAACAGTCATGCGGTCAGGTGAAACTGACGTGGCTGAGCCAGTCGGCGTAGAAGATCCCGAGACCGAGAACGACGGCAAGTCCGGTGACAATCCAGAACCGCACCACTACCGTCATCTCGGTCCAGCCGGCCAGCTCGAAATGATGGTGCAGTGGCGCCATCCGGAATATTCGTCGTTTGGTGAGCTTGAAGAAGACGATCTGCATGGCCACCGACAGCGTGATCGCCACGAACAGCCCTCCGAGCACGAACAGCAACAACTCGGTCTTGGTCACGATGGCGAGGCCGGCCATCGCGCCACCGAGCGAGAGAGACCCGGTGTCCCCCATGTAGATCCGCGCCGGATTGGCGTTCCACCAGAGAAATCCGAAACAGGCCCCGAGCATCGCGGCGGCCAGGATGGTCAGGTCAATCGGGTCGCGTACGTCGTAGCAGCCGACGGCCGCGGTACGCAGACACTGGTGGTTGAACTGCCAGAACGAGATGACGATATAGGCGCCGAAGACCATCGCGGAGGCGCCCGCGGCGAGCCCGTCCAGGCCGTCCGTCAGGTTGGTCGCGTTTGAGAAGCCGCTGATCAGCAGCACCGCAAAGATGACGAAGCCGACGCTGCCGAGCGTCAGGACCGCGATGTCACGCACGAACGACAGCTTGACCGATGCCGGTGAGATGCCTTTGCCGTCAAACCCGAGCGACATCACGGCGAAGCTGACGCTGACGAACAACTGCCCCACGAGCTTCCCGGTCTTGTTCAGACCGAGGCTGCGTTGCTTGGCGATCTTAATGTAGTCGTCGAGAAAACCGATGAACCCGAGCCCGACCATCAGGTAGAGCACGAGCAGCCCGGACGCGGACGGCGCTCGACCATGCTGATTGACCAGGGACAGATGCGCGCCGAAATAGCCCAACACGGTGGCCGTGATGATGACGACCCCACCCATGGTCGGTGTGCCCTGTTTGACCAGGTGTGTCTGCGGGCCATCGTCACGGACTTGTTGGCCGAGGGCGCGGCGGCTGACGTACTTGATGAAAAGTGGGGTCAGCAGGAGCGTGATGACCAGCGAGATACACGCGGCGAGCAAGACCGAGATCATTCGGCGTTCTCCTCCGCGCTTTGGTCGGGGCCGTCTTCGTCTGCTCCACCGTATCGCCTGGTAGTGCGCGAAGCGCTGATCGCCGCGCGAAGCCGCATGGTGTCGTCGAACTCCAAGACTTCATCGCCGACGTACTGGCCGTGCTCGTGACCTTTGCCTGCGACGAGGACGCAGTCGCCGGACCTGGCGCGTGCGACCGCGAGTTCGATCGCCCGGCCCCGGTCGCCCTCTTCGATGACTTCGGCGCGCTCCGCTAGCGGGACCGCCCGGGCGCCGTCGAGCATCTGGGCGCGAATCGTGTCGGGTGCCTCCGAGCGGGGATTGTCGTCGGTAACGATGAGTACGTCGGACTGGCGGGCGCCCACCTCCCCCATCAGCGGCCGTTTGGCCTGATCGCGGTCTCCACCGCAGCCGAGTACGACGATCAGCCGTCCGGCAGTCTGCGGACGCAGCGCGCTCAAAGCGGCGCTCACGGCGGCGGGTTTGTGCGCGTAATCAACGACTGCGAGGTAGTCCTGACCTTCGACCACACGCTGCATCCGGCCCGGCACAACCACGTCGCGAAGCGCGGGCACGGCGACGGTGGGCGGTACACCGACCTGCGCGAGCATCGCGATGGCCATCAGCCCATTGGCGACGTTGAAACGACCCGGCAGCGCCAGCTCGACCGACAGCCCGGACGAATCCGGCCCGTTGACGACGAACCGGCATCCTTCGAGGTGTGAGTCGTCGACCTCCGTGGCGCGCCAGGCCGCAGACAGCCCGGACGGCGAGATCGACACCGTGCGTTCGGGTGCGAGTCGCGCCACTCGGGCGCCGTACTGGTCGTCGATGTTGCACACGTGGATCTTGCTCCGGCCGTCGAACAGCAGCGATTTCGCGGCGAAGTAGCTCTCCATGTCCAAATGGAAATCCAGGTGGTCTTGCGAGAGGTTGGCGAAACCAGCGACGTCGAAGCCGATCCCCGCGACCCGGCCCAACTGCAGCGCGTGGCTGGACACTTCCATCACGACCGCGTCCACACCGGACTCGACCATGACCGCGAGCAGTGCGTGCAGGTCGGGAGCTTCGGGGGTGGTGAAGCTGCTGCCGGGGACGTGCGCGATGACGCGCGTGCCGATCAGTGTCTCCACGGTGCCGATCAGCCCGACGGTGTGGCCATGGGCGGCGAGTCCGGCGTACATCAGGTACGCCGTCGTGGTTTTGCCGCTGGTCGCGGTGATGCCGAGCATCCGCATGCGGCTGGCCGGCGCGCCGTAGACGTACGCCGACGCCTCACCGAGCACGGCCTTGACGTCCGGCACGACGATGATCGGGAGGGTGACGTGCGAGGCTGCGACTGCGTCACTGCCCTCGGCGTCGGTCAGTACGCAGACCGCCCCGGCTGCCTGCGCCTCGGCGGCAAACTTCGCGCCATGGGTGCGGGTGCCGGGCACCGCGGCGTAGAGGTCACCGGGACGCACCTCACCGGAGCGGTTGGTGATCCCGGTGACCGTCAGGTCGGCGAGGTCAGCGGCGCTGCGCCCATCGACGAGGGCGCGTAGCTTCGCCAGCGACATGGGCGTGGTCGCTGTTGGACGGATCGGTTTCTGGGCAATCACTCGGGCGAGTCTAGTCGGCGGTGAGCTGGTATTCAGGCGACGGCGTCGGAGACGGCGGAACGCCGGTCGACTGCAGCAGCTGTCCCATGATCGTGGAGAAGAGCGGGGCCGCTCCACCCTTCACGGCGACGTGCGGGTCGGTCAGTGCGATGGCCACGACATACTTCGGATCGTTCATCGGAGCCATGCCGACGAAGGTGTGGTTGTAGCCACCACCGGCGTAGCAGTTGCACGCCGGATTGGGTCGCTGGCCGGTACCGGTCTTGCCGGCAACTCGGTAGCCGGGAACGTTAGCGGACTTCGCGGTGCCCCCCGGTCCGGTCACCGCCTCAAGCATCGAGCGCAGCGTCGTGGCGGTTTGCTCCGAGACGACTTGAGTGCTCTTGGGCTTCGAGGTCGGCAGGGCGTTGCCGTCGGCGTCGGTGATCGACTTGATCACCCGCGGCTGAATGTATACGCCGTTGTTGGCGATTGCCTGATACATGCCCGCCATTTGCAGAACTGTCATCGAGATGCCCTGCCCGATAGGGATGTTGCCAGCCTGGCTGCCGGACCACTTCGATGGCGGCGCGAGGATACCGCCGCTCTCACCGGGAAGCTCGATCCCGGTCTTGCTGCCGAGCCCATACTTCAGCAGGTAGTTGTAGAAATCGTTCTTGTTGAGTTTCTCGTTGATCATCAGCGTGCCGACGTTGCTGGACTTAGCGAGGATGCCGGTCGCGGTGTACTTGACGTCGCCGTGGACCCAGGCGTCGTGCACGACCTTGTCGGCAATCTTGATCTGCCCGGGAACGGTGATCACGGTCTTCGGGGTAATCAGGCCTTCTTGGAGGGCGGGGCCGAACGTGGTGATCTTGTTGATCGAGCCGGGCTCGATCACATCGGAGATCGCCGGGTTGCTCAAGGTGCCAGGGTCTGATGCGCCGGGGTCGGCGGAGTTGTAGCCCGGCGTGCTCGCCATAGCGACGACCTGGCCGGTCTTCGCGTCGAGTACGACGGCCTGGGCGGCGGTGGCCCCTGAACTGACTTGATATGCCTCAACGGCATTCTGGGTGAGGTACTGCAAGTCGGCGTTGATGGTGAGGGTGACCTTGTCGCCGGATTTCGCCGGAGTCATCTTCTGGATACCCGCTGGAATGATCGCGCCGCTAGGGCTGGCCTCGTAGACCATCTGGCCGTCGGTGCCGGTGAGCAGCTTGTTCATCGATAGCTCGATCCCGGCCAGGCCGGTACCGTCCTGACCGGTAAAGCCGATGACCTGCGAACCGGTCGTGGTAGCCGGATAGACGCGCTTCTGGGTGCGTTCGGTGAAGATCCCCGCAATGGTCTTGCCGTTCACGGTCGATCCCATGATCGAGTCGGCGACCGTGGGGTCGACCTGGCGCGCAATGATCGAATACCGCCCGGATGCCATGACGCCGAGAAGGGCCTGGCTGTAGGGGATCTTGAGTTTCGTAGACAGTAGCTCAGCGACCGCGGGCCGGTCTTTCTCGGAAATGAGCGTCGGGTCGGCCACTACTCGCCTCGACTCGACGCTGTATGCCAGGCGGCGTCCTTGAGCGTCCAAGATCTCGCCGCGGGCAGCTTGGACCGTCGTCTTGCGCAGGTTGTCGCCCTGGGCGGCATACGCCGCCCCGTCGATCCACTGCAGCTGAAACAGCCGTCCGCCGATGACAACCAGCAGCGCACACAGGAATCCAAGCGCGGCGTTCATCCGCCGCGACTGGCTGCCGAGCCGGATCTTCTTGCGCCGGCGTGGCGCGGCGCCGGCCGCGGAACGTGCGCGGCGCTGAGGTGCGCGCGGGGGTTGAGGTCGGCGCCGTTGCCCGCGCGAGGGCGGCGGCGTACGTCGGGATGGCGGTCCGGTGCGGCGCCGGTCGGTCATTGCGCGGCTCCAGGTGCGGTCGGGGTCGTGGTGGCCGCGTCAGGCGCTGATGCGCCGGCGGCCGGGTTCTCCGGGTCGCCTGCGGGCGGCGGTGGTTCGGTGCCGGCTTTCTTCGGATCGGGCTCGACAAACTTCGACGATCCGTCCGGGTTGATCACGAAGTAGCCCGGCTGGCCGCCCGGAGCGAGCCCGAGCTCGGCTGCCTTCTGAGCGAGGTACGTCGGTGACTGTTTTTTGCTGACCTGCTCTTCGAGCTTTTGCTGCTTGATGGTCAGCGCGTCGAGCTTGGCGTTGAGGTTGCGCTGCACGAACGAGGTTTGCGCCGTCGCGGTGTTGAGCATCAGCAACGCGATCACGGCGCCGGCCGCGATCACGGCGAACAGTGTGACAAACGGCCAGCGCGCCGTACGTACCTTCGCAAGGCCCTCGGTGCGCAGCGACTTGTGGGTCTGCAGCAGCTGGTGGCGAACGGTGCGCTTACGCGCGTTTTCGCGCGCTTCCCGGCGAGCCTGGGTGTAGCGGCTAGGCGTCTTGGGGTGTGGCGTCTTGGTGCGAGGCTTGGTCGAGGTATTTGCCGAGCGGGCTACCTTGGCCCCACTGAACGTCGTACTCACGCTGCCTCCCTCACTCGTTCGACGGCCCGCAAGCGCACCGAGGCACTGCGCGGGTTGTCGTTGATCTCGGTGTCGGTTGCTTTCTCGGCGCCGCGCACGAGCGAGCGCAGTTGCGGTTGGTGTGAATCGAGCATCACCGGCAAGTCGATCGGCGTCTTATCCGTGGTGCGGTCGGTGATCACTCGCTTGACGATCCGATCCTCGAGCGAGTGATAGGACAGCACGACCATCCGGCCGCCCACCTCGAGCCGGTCCAGCGCGGCAGGTATCGCGCGCTCCAGCACGGACATCTCGGCGTTGACCTCGATCCGCAGTGCCTGAAACGTGCGCTTAGCCGGATGGCCACCGGTCTTGCGGGTCGCCGCGGGAATCGCCGATCGCACTAGCTCCGCAAGCTCCGCGGACGAGGTCAGCGGGCCCTGGTCGCGGCGACGCACGATGGCTTGAGCGACCCGACCGGCGAATTTCTCCTCGCCATACGTGCCGATTACCCGGCGTAGCTCTTCGACCGAGTAGCTGTCGATGATGTCCTGTGCGCTTATTCCGCGGGTCTGATCCATCCGCATGTCCAACGGTGCGTCCTGCGCATAGGCGAAGCCGCGATCGGCGCGGTCGAGCTGCATCGAGGAAACACCAAGGTCGAACAGAATCCCCTGCACGGTCGTGAAGCCAAGATCGTCAAGCGCGTCACCGAGTTCGTCGTACACCGCGTGCACGAGGTGCACCCGATCGAGGTACGGCGCCAACCGACGTTCGCTGTACTGCAGCGCGTCGGTGTCTCGGTCCAACCCGACGAGCTGGGCCCCTGGGTGCGCCTGGAGGATCGCCTCCGAATGCCCACCGAGCCCCAACGTCGCGTCGACGACGATCGCACCCTCGCGATCGAGCGGCGGAGCGAGCAGCGTCAGCACGCGATCGAGCAGCACTGGTACGTGCTGGTCTTCGCGTTCCATCGATACAGCTCCTGATTCGCGTGTGGTCATTGGCGTGTGGTGATTGGCGTCGCGGTGGTGAGCAGTGGGGGCAATTGGGGGTCGTGGTGGATGGTGGGCCTTACTGGGGCGATCCGTCCGTTCCGGTCCCCTCCCGATATCCGACCTGGCGCCGGGGAAGTAGTGCCAGGGTGGATAGCGGGGGGAGGCCGCAGCGGACGGGTCGTGCTTTATTTCAGGGCTCTTTATTCAGGGGCTAGTAGGTCCTCGGAAAACTCGACAAACTGCTGTTCTTGGGCCTCGGTGAACTCGCACCAGGCCACCGCATCCCAGATTTCGACCCGATTGTTTACGCCGATGACAGCGCACTCCCGGTCCAGCGCGGCGTACTCGCGCAGCGCCTGCTTTACAACGACCCGGCCCTGCTTGTCCGGGGTCTGGTCGTCGGCGCCGCCGAAGAACTGCCGCATGTAGTTACGGGTCGCGGCCGTCGAGCTGGTGCGGCTGAGCCGGTCGGCCATCCGCTCGAACTCGGTCTGTGGATAGACGTACAGGCACCGGTCCTGGCCTTTGGTGATGACCATGCCGGCGCCCAATCTGTCCCGAAACTTCGCTGGAAGCGCGATCCGACCCTTCTCGTCCATACGCGGGTAGAAGTCGCCGAGAAACATCGACGTACCTCCCCTGGACCGAACCGCATTTTTGCTTGCACCACTGTAACCCACCACTCCCCACCTGGCATCTAAATGTGCGTGTTTTGGAAACGAATTCAGGGAAATGCCGCGAGCACCATGGATGCAGGGTGATAAATCCGGGACAGCGCGCCCGCCCGCCCGCCGCTTTTAGTCGCTACGCTCAAACTCTCAGGTTTGTACGGCGCCGGGCGCCGTACTCGTGAGGCACACGACCACGATGGAGGACCCGGCCAGTTGAGCACTCAGTCCGCGCCGACGCCGATGCAGTTGCCGTCGATGAACATCGATGACATCCACGACCGGGTCGAGCGAATTCGCGAGGCGATCGAGTCGGTGATCTGGGGCAAACCGGAGGTTATTCGGACCGCACTGATCACCCTGCTGTGCGAGGGTCACCTGTTGATCGAGGACGTACCCGGAGTCGGCAAGACCAAACTGGCCCGCGCACTGGCCAGTGCGATCGACGCGACGTTTCACCGGATTCAATTCACTCCGGACCTTTTACCCTCGGACGTCACCGGCGTCGCGATCTTCGACCAGCAGACCCGGGACTTCGAGTTCAAACCGGGCGCAATCTTTTCGCATCTCGTGGTGGGCGACGAGATCAACCGCGCATCGCCCAAGACCCAGTCCGCCCTGCTGGAGGCGATGGAGGAACGCCAAGTCACCAGCGACGGCACGACCTATCGACTGCCGTCGCCGTTCATGGTCATCGCGACTCAGAACCCGATCGAGATGGAAGGCACCTATGCGTTGCCCGAGGCCCAGCGCGACCGGTTTCTCGCCCAGGTCGCCATGGGTTATCCCGGTCTTGAAGCGGAGATGTCGATGCTCGACTCGCACGGCAGCCGGGACCCGCTCGAGGAGCTCCGGCCGGTGTGCACCATCGCCGAGGTCGCCGCGATGATCCAGACGGTGCGCAAGGCGTTCGTCGCCGACGGGATCCGCAAGTACGTCGTCGAGCTGGCCGGCTATACCCGGGCGCACGACGCGGTCAAACTCGGCGCGTCCCCCCGGGCTTCTCTGCAACTGCTGCGCGCGGCCAAGACCGCGGCCACGCTCGACGGCCGGGACTACGTCCTCCCTGATGACGTACAGGAGCTCGCCGCCACGGTGTGGGCCCATCGGTTGTTGATGACCACCGGCACCTACAGCTCGCGGCACTCGGCCGAGACCGTGATCAATGAAGCCCTCAACTCCGTCCCGGTTCCGGCGCCTCGTCGCTGAATTACCTACCTCCATGAAGTGGTCGCGCTCTACTATCACCGTTCGTGGCAGCAGCCTGCTCGCGGCCGGCGTCGCTACCGGTGTCGGCGCGGTCCTACTCGGCGAGGTCGACCTGCTGCGGATCGCGGTCGCGATCACGCTGCTGGTGCTCGTGTGCTGGGCATGGATGGGTTTGAGCGGGCTGCGGCTGCAAACAACCCATCGGGCCAGCCAGCACGAGGCCGCGATCGGAACGCCGATCGAGGTTGAGATCTCGCTGACCACCCGATCGGCCCTACCGTTGTCCTCACTCGAATGCCTCGACCTCACCGGTGACGGGCTCGGCGCCCGGCCTACTCTGCTCGTCGACGCGCGGGCCGCTCGTTCCGGAGTGTCGATGCGCTACACGTGCTCGCCGAAGACCCGCGGACGGCACCGCATTGGGCCACTGGCGCTCAAGGTGACCGACGTCTTCGGGCTCATCACGACGACCAAGACCGGCACCGAGCACATCGAGATACTTGGGCTGCCCGTCGTGGAGGAGCTCGGCGAGCGGTGGACGCTGCGACACGTGGGACGCACCGGCAACGAGCGCCGCGTGGCCGAGACTGGCGCCGGCCAGTTCGATGCAGCGCTGCGCGATCATGAACCACTCGACGGCTTACGCCGAGTGCACTGGCGCAGCTCCGCGCGCCAGGGCAAGCTGATGGTGCGCCAAGACGCGCAAGTGCGCGAACGTCGCGCCACGCTTGTACTCGATGACCGCGACGGCGTACACAACCCGGCCACCTTCGACCAGATGATGGGTGCCGCCGCGTCGGTGGGCGCACATCTGTTGCGCCAGGGTTACCAGCTGACCACCCGCGGCAGCCGCGGCGAGGTGCTTCC
Source organism: Antricoccus suffuscus (assembly GCF_003003235.1). Lineage (NCBI taxonomy): Bacteria > Bacillati > Actinomycetota > Actinomycetes > Geodermatophilales > Antricoccaceae > Antricoccus > Antricoccus suffuscus. The sequence continues at coordinate 130,331 of NZ_PVUE01000010.1, read as the reverse complement.
CGGGTACGGCGCCTGGCTCGAACAAGGCTGGATACGCACCCTTGCGCTCGCGGAGCCGACGCCCGTCACGGCCATGACGCGGATCACCGACGCACTTTACAGCGATCACGAGGTTGGTCCGCTCTTCCTGTTCCTCACCGACTCCTCGGCTCCGGACGCCGCGCTGCTGCAGCGCGCCCGCAGTCTCAACACCGCGGCAACCGCCATCGTGATCGAGCACGCATCGCAGACGTTGGCCGAAGATGTGCTTCAGGAACTGCTTCGCAACAAGTGGCGGGTGGTCGTCGTACCCGCCGGCGGCACGCTGGCCGGCAGTCTCGATAGCGAATCCGCCGAGATCGCGGCCGACCGATCATGACCGCGACGCCGACCCAGGTACGTCCTGGGCGCACTCCCACTCCCCCGGCGTCGTTCATACCGGCGCGCGATCTGACGATGTCACTGATCGCCGCGCTCACCACGCTCGCTACGGTGCTCACGATCGGGCCGGCGTTCACCGACAGCGGCTGGCTGATCGGTCCGCTCGTGGCCGTTGGCGCGGTATTCATTGTTGGCCTCATGTGGCGTTGGTGGCGGCCAGGATCGCCGTTCACCGCACTGATCCAACTGGTGGTCGCCTTGTTGGTCGTCGCCGCGCTTTATGCCGGCGAGCACTCGATCGCGCGAATCGTACCGACACCGCAGACCCTGCAAGCGCTCGTCGACCTCGTGCTGCGTGGCGCCGCCACGGCCCAGCAAAAGGTCGCGCCGATCGCGTCCACGGGTGGCACCTCGCTGATAATCGCGCTGATGGTCGGACCTGTGGCGATCGTCGTTGATGACTGCGCGGTTCAGCGCCGCCCGGCGCTGGCCGGTATCCCGCTGCTGGCGTTGTTCGCGATGGGCTCGGCCGTCGTACGCGTATCGATCTCGGCCTGGAGCGTCGCCTGGCCGCTGCTGGGGTATCTGGTGCTGCTCTGGGCGGACCATATGTTTGCCCGGCTCGCTTGGCGACCGCAACGCAGCGGCGTGTTGTTCAGTGGGACTCTCGGCGCAGTCGTTATCGGCGTCATCGTGACCGCGATCGGCTTGCTCGTACCAGCGTTCGTCTCTCTTCCCGACGGCGGCGTTTTCAACACGCACGGCGGCGACCGCTCCCCTGGCACCAAGGTCGCCAGGTCGACCGACCTCGGTGGCCAGTTGAACCAGCCCACCCCAATCAAGCTGTTCACCGTCAGTACCACCGATAAGCACCCGTACTACCTGCGCACCGCGGTACTCGACGAGTGGACACCCGAGGGTTGGAAGATGCTGCCGCCCAAGGCGTCCGGCCTGCCGCTGGATGAGCTGCCGGGCGCCACCGCGGGCGTCAAGACCGTCGACTCGACTACCAAGATCACGATCCAGGCGTACGCCGACTCGTTCGTGCCCACCTACGCCGACCCGACAAACATCAAGATCGACGGAAAGTTCGCCTTCGACGCCGCCGGATCCGTCGTCTTCTCCGATACCGACACGCTGAGCGACACGCAGTACACATTCAACTCCCAGCGACCCGAGCCGACCGCGGAGCAGCTGGCCGCGGCGGGCACGAGTGTGCCGGGCGAGATCGACAGCCGGGACCTGCAGACACCGGGCAACGTGACCGACCTCGTGAGCACGCTCGTCAAAGAGATCACCTCAGGCGCGTCGACGAACTACGCCAAGGCGCTCGCACTCCAGGCCTTCTTCGACGCCCCGTCCAGCGGCTTCCAGTACAGCTTCGACGTACCCAAGGGCGACAGCGGTGACAAGCTCACCGATTTCCTGATCAACCGTCGCGGGTTCTGCGAGCAGTACGCCTCGGCGATGGCCGGCATGCTGCGTGTCGCCGGTGTGCCGTCCCGCGTCGTCGTCGGCTATACCGGCGGATCTGAGGCCGTAACGGGCGAGCATCAGATCACCACGAGTGATGCGCACGCCTGGGTCGAGGCCTACTTCGATGGAGTCGGCTGGGTGCCCTTCGACCCGACACCCATCGGCTCGCGCGGCCAGCCGCAGTCGTATGAGGCGTCTCAGCAACCGGCCGGTCCACAGTCGACTACGGGGCCGACGACTAACGCTCCAACGACGACCACGGCCACGACCACTTCCGCGTCGAGCAGCTCGGCCTCCTCGTCACGGCAGGCGGGTGGTCAGGGCGCGAACACCGCGGGCCTTACGCCACGACTGTTCACGTGGCTGATCGTGCTGGCGGCCGCACTACTACTCCTCGGCGCGCTGGGCACACCGGCGTACGTGCGCAGCCGCACCCGGACACGTCGGTTGGGAATCATGCGGACCGGATCGCCGGCGAAGGGTGCGCGCGCGGCGTGGCTGGAGCTCACCCATACCGCGGCCGACCTCGGGCTCATGCCTCGCGCGACCGACACTGCCCGCTCTCGGGTGCGAGCGTGGACGCGGCACTTCCAACTAGGCGAACAGGCTCAGGCGGCGGCCGGCCGAGTGCGACGGCGCGTGGAAATTGCCCAGTACGCCGCCGGCGAGACCCCTAGTCTCGAGCATCGCGAATCGGCCGAGCAGGATCTAGCGGCGGACGTGACAACGGTCAGCAACGCGATGCGTGAACAAGCCGGCCGGACTGCGCGCTGGCGCGCAAAACTGCTGCCGCGTCGCCGGCGGCAGCAGTAAGAATGGTGCGGAACCGCTGACTACTGGTCGAAACGTTTACGAAGTCGCTCTTCAAACCGGTCTTTCACGGTCGACTTGGCCGGTGGCGCATCCTGACCTGACTTCTTCTGACCCGGTGGGGGCGCCGGCGCCTGTGCCGCAATGACTCCGAGCACGCCGCCGCCGAACATGATTAAGAAGCCCAGCACACCAACGAAGACATTGTTGAGCCACACGCCGCCGACTAGCACGACCAAGCCAAGAACGACTAGCGCGATTCCGATGCGGATGCGCCTTGCGGACATAGCTCTCACGTCGGTCGACTTCACCGTCGCACTGAATTTGGGGTCTTCGGCGTACAGCGACTGCTCGATCTGCTCGAGCAAACGCTGTTCGTGTTCGGAGAGGGGCATCCGCTCCTCCTAGCGTCGTTCTGAGTCACGGTGAACACCGTGCTCCCTTAAGGATACGAGCGATTCCGGTTCCGCGGTAGGCGGCTGGTCATTTCGCCGTATTCGGAGTCGGTCTCACTACTGAATCTATTACTAATCAGCCGGGTTTGCGCGGGGTTCTTCGCGGATAATTTGGCGGGTTGGCGTACTCGAGGTTGCGTCCGAACTTCGTTGCAGCAGTGCCGCGGGGCGGAGCGCGCCGGCGCCGTACCGCGAGACCAACTGGTCAATCGCGCGCTCGGCTTGTGCCCAGCCGGGATCACGTTCGACCGTGTCGAAGGTCAGCTGCTCTGGGGCGTCGTCCGGCTGGGACAGCTTCTCGGCCCGCACGCCGAGGAGCCGCAGTCCGCGTCCATTGAGCTCAGTGCGCTCGAACTCGGTCCATAGTTCGCGGGCCGTGCCGAACAGTTCGCGCGCCACGTCGGTCGGGCCCGGAAGCACCCGCGAGCGCGACAGTGTGGTGAAGTCCGGCGTGCGCAGCTTGAGGGCGACGGACTTCGCCCGCATGTCGGCGGTGCGTAACCGCGTGCCAACTTTTTGACACAGCTTGTGAAGTTCGGTGACGACCCGGTCGGAATCGACCAAGTCATAGAGGTAGGTCTCCTCCGCGCCGATCGACTTCTCCACCCGCTCGGGGACCACGGGTCGATTGTCGATACCCGTCGCGAGCTGGCGCAAATGGGTCGCGGCGGCCGCCCCGATGTTGCTGCGTAGCGTCTCGAAGCGCGCCAACGCGACGTCGGCGACTGTCTGAATGCCGAGCGCCCGCAGTCGTTGCTCGGTGCGCGGACCGACGCCCCACAGCGCCGAGACCGGAAGCGGATGCAGAAAGTCGAGGACCCGATCGGCCGGCACAATCATCATGCCGTCCGGCTTACACCGGGTGCTGGCGATCTTGGCAACGAACATCACACTTGCCACGCCGACCGAGCAGGTGAGGCCGAGTTGTTGCTCGACCCTCGCGCGGATTGCCGTGGCGATCTCGCGCGGCGACCCGAGCAGCCTGATCGCGCCGCGGATGTCCAGGAACGCCTCGTCGAGTGAGAGCGGCTGAACCAGCGGTGTGACATCCCGCAATATCGCCATGACCTCGCGAGATACCGCGCCGTAGTCGGCGTGGTTACCGCCGATGACTACCGCGTGCGGGCACAGCCGAAGCGCGCGACTCATCGGCATTGCGCTGCGAACGCCGTACTTGCGCGCCTCGTAGCTGGCCGCGGCCACGACGCCGCGGTTTTCCGGGCCGCCGACGACGACCGGTTTGCCTCGCAACTCTGGGTTGCGCCGAATCTCGACACTGGCGAAGAACGCGTCCATGTCGACGTGCAAGAAGTGGCACCCGGTGTCGTCGACCCGCGTCTGGTCGCCTTGCCGGACCCGTGGCTGGTCGGCGCTACGTCCCATTAGTGCTACGTCCCATTTACTTGGCGCATGAGCTAGCTCCCCTGGCGCACGGGCTGGGCAAGCAGATGGATGTACGGCGCCACCTCGACGAATGGCGCGGTGCGATCGAGAGTAGTCGCCAGCCCGTTGTCCGACAGCGTGCCGTGCCGACTGGTCAGTTCTTCGAAGAGGCCGACCCCTCGGCTGCTGATCACCGATAGCGAGGCCTGCGCCAGCAGTTCGGTGAGTTGACCGACCTCGAACCGGCGAACGATTTGATCGGCGGCGCCGACGCGACCGTGCGGGTCGTCGAGCAGCGCACGAGCCTCCTCACAGCGCCCGCCGAGTACCCGGCTCAATATCGCACCGAAGCGAGAGGCGCTGACGACGCTGAGTACGCCGCCGGCGCGCACCGCGCGACCGGCCTCGATCAGCGTCTGGACTGGGTTGTCGACGTACTCGAGCACCCGATGGCACAGCACGACGTCGGCCGCGAGCTCGGCGCTACCACCGTCGAAGGCGTCGAGGTCGCTGACAACGGCGGTCACGAGGTCACCTACTCCCGCGGCGTTGGCCCGGCGACGTAACGTCGCAAGCGCGTCGGGACTCTGATCGACCACCGTGACCGGGTGCCCGGCCCTGGCCAGCGGCACCGCGTACACCCCGGTGCCGCCACCGAGGTCGAGGACCGTGACCTGACGCTCGGACTGCCGGTGCTTGAGCAGCTCTTCGACCACTTCGGCCAGGGCTCCGGAGACCATGCGGTCGCCTGCGGATGTCGGGTCGATTGCAGCCATGCCAGATGCCTTTCGGGTCGCTCAGCGCTGGGCTCTGAAGCCAGTGCCCCGATCATCCCTTATCGAGCCGTCCCGATGTGCGAGGCGGGCTGGATATCCGAGGCCGGCATAGCGTTCGAGGCCGACCTAGTAGTGCGGTCGCGGAGCAACATCCCGCGGACCTGGTGGGCGAACCGGTCGGCATCGCGCAGCAGGTCGTCGGCTTGGCGCTGACCGATCCGCACCGATCGATCCGAGCGCGCGACACCACGCACCCGCGAGTGTACGGCGAAAAAGTCGGCCCACTCCGCGAGCTCGGGGGCGATCCGCGGCAGAATGTCCCAGACGGTCTCGAGCCCGCGGCGTCGATCGCCCGGTACGCCGTTTGTGCCCGCGGGATGCGCGCGCACACTCACGACGGCGGCCGCGGCCCGCAATGCCGCCACGTTGGCGGCGTCGAACCGGTCGGTCGGATCATCGTGCTGAGTCGCTTCGGCGATCGACCGCCACGCGGCGGTGAGCAGCTGTCGGGCAGTAGCGGAGTTGTCGTTCATATCAGCACCATCAAGATTGAGTATTTGTCGAAGAGCTATTCGTCGTCGCAGAACTACTGTGGGTCGATCTGTTGCCGGGCCGCCCGCCGAGTCGAAGGGCGGGCGACCCTCCCCAACAACACTTCGAACGTACGTTCGGGAACGCTCGAAGTCAACCCAAACGTAGCGAATCGGTACGACAACTTTTGGCAGCCGCCGAGCGCGCCGGTGGCCGGGTCGGTCAAGATGGTCATATGTCACCTGAGCAGATCCCGTCCGCAACCCGCGCTCCCGAGACGTACCTCACCCACGCCGCCGTACAGGCCGTCGTTTCGGCCCTAGCCACACACCGCGTCGAGGCCGAGGTGGTCAGCTTCAGCGAACCGGCACACACCGCGGCGATCGCGGCGCAGGCCCTCGGAATCGATGTCGGCCAAATAGCCAATAGCCTGATCTTCAACGCAGACGGCGGTCCGCTGCTCGTGCTGACGTCAGGTGCGCACCGCGTCGACACCGCCAAGCTGGCCGCGACACTAGGCAAATCGACAATCAAGCGCGCCGATGCCGCGTTTGTCAAGGCGCACACCGGCCAGACGATCGGTGGCGTCGCGCCGCTCGGACATCCACAGCCCATAGAGACCGTCGTCGACACCTGGCTGTCAAAGTACGACGCGGTCTGGGCCGCAGCCGGGCACACCAATACCGTCTTCGCCACGTCGTACGCCGAACTGCTGCAGGTCACCGGCGGTACGCCCGCGGACGTCGCGTAGCACAGGCGACGACGTCACCCCATGCCCTCGATCTTCGCGCGGAACAAACGCCAGACGCCGCACGTACGCCGGCTCGACCAGGCGCAGTTCGAAGCGCTCCTGCCAGACGCCATCGAGATCTACGCGCAGGCGATGAGCTATCCGAAGGCAGTCATCCCGATGCGCGTCTCGATCGCTCGTAAGCACCTGGAACACCCGGATTTTTATGCGGTGGGCGCGTTTCTCCGAACACGGCTGGTCGGATTCGGCTACGGCTACCGCTGCTCCCCCGGCCAATGGTGGTACGACCATGTGCAGCAGATGCTCGCGGCCAGCGACCCCACCACGGTTCAGGCGTGGACCTCGGACGCATTCGAGCTGTGTGAACTACATGTCGCGCCGACGTACCAAGGCGCCGGCACCGGTCGGCAACTGCTCGGCCATATTCTCACCGAGAGCGCAGGCGCCACCGTGTTGCTGTCGACACCCGAGGGCGAGTCGACGGCGCATCACCTTTACCGCAACGCCGGATTCGGCCGGATCGCCAGTGCCGTCACCTTTCCCGGCGACGACCGACCGTTCGCAATTCTCGGGTTACGCCGCACGGACGCGTCCACGTGAGCGGCCGCGACGTCGTGATCGTCGGCGCGGGACATAACGCACTGGTGACCGGCTGTTACTTGGCGCGTTCGGGGCTGAATGTCGAGATCGTCGAGCAAGATGCCGTCGTCGGCGGGGCCGTATCCACCGTCGAGCGATTCCCTGGCGTGCTGATGGACCGCGGTTCCAGCGCGCACATCATGATCCGGCACACCGGCATCGTCGAAGACCTCGACCTCGCCGCGCACGGGCTGATCTACCAGGACATGGACCCGTGGGGGTTCGCGCCGATCCGCGCCGACGACGGTACCCCGGACGCTCTGGTGTTCTGGGTGGACATCGAGCGCACATGCGAGTCGATCGCCGCGGTCTGCGGCATGGCCGACGCCGACGCGTACCGACGTTTCACCCGCGACTGGCTGCCGCGCAACGAGGTCGTGTTCGACTTCTTCCAGCAGTCACCGACCCCCGCACATCTCGCGCGAGCGATGGCAGGGCTGCGCAAGGCGAGCCGCTCCGGCGTCGCTCAGATGAGCCGGGAGTTCCTCGGCAGCGCCGACGCCGTACTGGACTCCTACTTCCATGACGAACGGCTCAAGACGGCATTGGCATGGATGGCGGCGCAGTCCGGCCCGCCCAGCCACGAGCCGGCCACCGCGGATCTCGTGGGCTGGCTGACCATGATGCACCGTATTGCTCCGGGTCATCCGGTCGGCGGCAGCGGCAAGCTCTCCGAGGCGCTCGCCTCGTGCTTCGCGTCGTACGGCGGCACCCTCCGGCTGGGCGACGGCGCCGCCGAGATCTCGTGCCGCGCGGGCAAAGTGCGCTCCGTGACCACAACCTCGGGCGACCAGATCCAAGCTCGGCAGGTGGTCGCCGGGTGCCACGTCCAGACCACCGCGACGCTGATCGAAGGCACCGCCCCGAAGGTCACTGCCGAGCTACGCGGCAACGCCCGGACCGGCAACGGACTGGGCATGGTCGTGCGCGCGGTGACCGACACACTGCCTGGCTATCTCGCCGACGAGGCGGGCATTGCGCATCATGCGATGACGCTGCTGGCCGACAGCAGAGTCGAACTTCGCCGCAACTACGGGGAATTCCTCGCAGGTCGGGCACCGACTAACCCGGCCGCGCTCGTCATGGCGCCCAGCGGACGCGATGACACCCTCGCCCCAGCCGGACGCCACACGGTCACTATCTGGGGTCAGTGGCACGCGTACCACCTCGAGGGCGAGTCCTGGCACGACATCGCCGATCGCGAAGCGGCCAAGCTTGTCGAGGTCGTCGAGCGACACGCCCCCGGCTTCGCGGACTCCGTTCAGGACCTATGGGTCCAGACGCCGCTGGAAATCGAGCGCGAGCTGGGCCTGCTGCGCGGCAACGTCATGCATTTGGAGATGACTCTGGACCAGATGTTCAGCCTGCGCCCGGTGCCGAAGTACGCCGACTACCGAATCAGTGACGTCGACGGGCTCTACATCACCGGTGCATCAACCCATCCCGGTGGCGGCGTGTTCGGTGCCAGCGGCCGGTCGGCAGCGCACGCCGTACTTGCCGACCGGTCCTCGGTGCTCGGCCGATTGCTAGATTGGTCGAATGCGACGGGACTTCGGCATAAATGACCTCGAACGAGGCGGCGCCTACCACCTGATGACCGCGACGGTGCTGCCGCGCCCGATCGCCTGGGTGAGCACGCTGTCCGCGGATGGAGTGGACAATCTGGCGCCCCACTCATTTTTCACTGTGGCAGCGGCGGACCCGCCCGTCGTACAGTTCACCTCCGTCGGGTCAAAGGACACGCTTCGCAACGTTCAGGCGACGAAGGAGTTCGTGATCTGCCTGACGCCGGAGCCACTGTTCGACAAGGTCAATGACACGTCGATCGACTTCCCGCCGCATCTGAGCGAGTACGACGAAATCGGTCTGACTCGACAGGACAGCCTCCTGGTCGCCCCCAAGCGGGTTGCGGAGTCGCCCGTCGCCTTTGAGTGCCGACTGCGCGACACCATCGAGATCGGCAACTCGACCGTGGTGATGGGCGACGTCGTCAACTTCAGCATCGACGAATCGGTGCTCGACCTGACCAACCCACGCCGCCCGCATCCGCGGATCGAAGACCTGATGCCGCTCGCGCGCCTCGGCAAGAACCAGTGGTCGACGGTCGGTCGGGTGCTGGACGAACCCCGCAAGAAGTACAAGGACCTCGAGCGCTAGCGGCGCACTACAGGCGGGCCGGCGACCGTTTGATGCCGAGCTGGTCCCAAATCTCCAGCGTCGCCTTGGAGCGGTTCATCGTGATGAAATGGATCCCCGGCGCGCCTTCGTCGAGAAGCCGCTGACACAGTTGCGTCGCGTTGGCGATGCCGAGCTCACGCACCGCGGCCTTGTCGTCATGAAGCGCGGCGAACTGAGCACCGAGCTTTTCCGGGAATGGCGCACCGGACAGTTTGGGTGCGCGCTCGATCGTGCTGGCCGACAGCACCGGCATAATGCCCGGAATAATCGGGATGTCGCAGTCAAGCGCCGCGATCCGGTCCCTCAGTCGCAGATAGTCCTCGGCATCGAAGAAAAGCTGAGTGATCGCAAAGTCCGCGCCAGCCCTGGCCTTCTGGACGAAGTATCTCGCATCGGTGTCGATGTCCGGCGAGCGCGGATGCTTGAACGGGAACGCCGCGACGCCGACCGAGAAGTCACCCGCATCGCGCACGAGCGTGACCAGCTCCTCGGCGTACTCGATTCCCTCGGGATGCTTGACCCAGGTCGCTTCCGGATCGCCAGGAGGATCCCCGCGCACGGCGAGAATGTTACGGACACCGACCGCCGCGAGATTGCCGACCAGATTGCGCAACTCATCGACCGAGTGGTCGACCCCGGTAATGTGCGCCATCGGCAGCATCGTGGTCTGTTTGGCGATCCGCTCAGTCGCCCGGATCGTGCCGCTGCGCGTCGTACCACCGGCACCGTAGGTCACCGACACAAACGACGGGGCAAGCTGCTCCAACCTCCGCAACGCCTCCCACAACTGTGTCTCAGACTCCTCGTCACGCGGTGGGAAGAACTCGAATGAAAACGTCGGACCGTCCGCGAGCGCGTCGCGAACGGTACGAAACTGGGAGACCTCAGACATTCCACCAGCCTACGCAAGACCACGCTCGTCTCGGCCCACCGCCCGCTCCCGCGATCCGATGACCGTGGATACTCAACACCCGTGACGACACAGTTATCCGAGGTGCGCAGCCTGGTCGACGTCGCGGTCGAGGACTTCCTGTCCACCGCGGCCAGCAAGCTCGACCTGATCGCCTCCGACCTGGCCCCGGTCGCCGCGGAGCTCATCGCATTCGGTCGAGGCGGCAAGCGGATCAGGCCGATGTTTGCCTACTGCGGCTGGCTCGCCGCCGGTCGTAGCGCCGACGATGCAAGCACCGTCATCCGAGCCGTCTCCGCGCTCGAACTGGTTCAGATCAGCGCCCTCGTGCACGACGACATCATCGACGAGTCCGACTCGCGGCGCGGCCGCCCCAGTGTCCATCGGCAGTTCGCGCGCCTGCATAACGAGCGGCGCTGGCGCGGTGACGCGGACAAGTTCGGTACGGCGTCCGCGATCCTCATCGGCGACCTTGCACTGATCCTCGCCGACGCGATGCTTGCCGACGCGGGCCTGAGCCCTGATACACACAGCCGGGTACGCCGCGCCTTCGACCAGATGCGACTGGAAGTCATGGCCGGGCAGTATCTCGACGTACTCGAACAGGCCGATCCGGGATCCGGCGAGTCCGCACTGCAGTCGGCGCTTCGGGTCGCCCGCCTGAAGTCGGCGTCGTACACCGTCGCTCGCCCCCTCGACATCGGTGCAAGCATTGCCCAGGCCGACGACGACGTGCACGGCGCCCTTCGCGAGTTCGGCCTGCATGTCGGCGTCGCGTTCCAACTACGCGATGACATCCTCGGCGTATTCGGCGACCCGGCGACCACCGGCAAACCGGCCGGCGACGACCTGCGCGAAGGCAAACGAACCGCACTCATCGCTATCGCCCAGAAGCGGCTCACTGCCCCCTCCGACCGCGCGTTGCTAGAGCGGATTGGCGCGGCTGACCTCCGCCCTGACGAAATCGAAAGTTTGCGTACCCGGCTGACCGAATGCGGCGCCGTCGCAGAGGTCGAGACCATGATCGAGACCGACGTACGTGTCGCACACGACGCGATCGAGTTGGCATCGCTTACCGATGACGGTCGCGCGGGCCTGACGCAACTCGCCGACGCCGCGACCGCGCGCACACACTAGCTTCAATGCGCGCATCACTTGCACACAAAAGCTTTCGGACCGTAGCGGGACGAACCGACCACGTCGTGGTCATCGGCGCGGGACTTGCCGGGCTCAGTACGGCGCTGCATTTGGCCGGCGCCGGACGCACCGTGACGGTCATCGACCAACGCACCGAGGTCGGCGGGCTGTGCGGCCAGCTGCAGCGCGATGGTTTCACCTTCGACACCGGGCCAACCGTGCTCACCATGCCGGATATCCTCGAGCAACCGTTTCAGGCCGTCGGGGAGTCGATGTCCGACCGGTTACGGCTGATCCGGCTCGATCCGGCGTACCGGGCCGTGTACGCCGACGGCAGCAGCATCGACGTCGGCGCGTCACTAGACGCGACGGTCGCATCGATTGAGACTGCCTGCGGCGCAGCGGAAGCGGCAAACTTCCGGCGATTCGCCGATTACTGCCGCAGGCTGTACGACGTGGAGTACGGCGCATTTATCGACCGCAACTTCGACAGCCCCGTGGCCTTGCTCGGCAAGGACTTCGCATCCTTATGCGCGATGGGCGGCTTCGGCTCGCTGGCGGGCAAAGTAGCCCGATTCCTGCGCGACCCGCGCACGCAGCGACTGGCCAGCTTCCAGGCGCTCTACGCCGGGATGAGCCCGCAGTCCGCACGCGCGCTCTACGCGGTCATCACCTACATGGACGTCGTCGGCGGTGTCTATTTCCCGGTCGGCGGAATGCACGCTGTAGCGGTTGCGATGGCCGATGCTGCTCGCGCCGCGGGCGTCACGTTCCGGCTCGGCACCACGGCTAAGAAGATCGCAATGACAGGCGACCGTGCGAGGAACGTCCTCACCGACTATGGCTCGCTCGAGGCAGATGCGGTCGTCGTCACCGCCGATCCACGCTCCTCGATGCGCACCCTGCTCGGCCGCCGCGGTCCGCAGCGGCCGGTGAGCTACTCACCTTCGTGTCTACTGCTGCACCTCGGTGTTGACACAGATCGCCTGCCGCATAGCCGCTCCGATCGCGCCCACCACACCATCCAGTTCGGGCGGGCGTGGGAGTCTACGTTCGACGAGCTGACCAATCGGGGCGTCCCTATGTCGGATCCGAGTCTGTTGGTCAGCAATCCGTCACTCACCGACCCGGGACTGGCGCCGCCCGGCCAAGAGACTCTTTACGTGCTCGCGCCGACACCTAACCTCCACGGCCGGGTCGACTGGCGACGCATCGAGGACGACTACGCCGGCTCAATCGTCGCTCGACTGGCGGAACGCGGCTATTCGCTTCGTGACTGCACCGTCATCGAGCGCGTGACGCCGCTGGACTGGAAACGCCAAGGGCTCCCCTTAGGCACGCCGTTTTCCCTGTCCCACAAGGTTTCTCAGACCGGACCGTTTCGGCCGCGCAACTTCCCGCGCGTGTTCGAAAATGTCGTATTCGCCGGCGCCGGTACGACGCCCGGGGTCGGCGTACCAATGGTGTTGGTTTCCGGTCGGCTGGCGGCGGCCCGCATCACCGGCGATCTGCCATGACCGCACTGCTCTCGAACCGAGACCTCGCCGAGTCCTACGAGCTGTGCCGACGGCTTCATGCCCGGCACGGCCGCAGCTACTACCTGGCCACCCAGCTGTTGCCACGCCGCGAGCGGTACGCCGTCCATGCGCTCTACGGGTTCGCCCGCTATATAGACGACATCGTCGACGTGCCGATCGCAAACGCGCCGCCGGTGGACCGGCTCGATCGCATCGTCACGATGTGGCGCGAGGCAATACGACAAGGCAGTACGACGCATCCGGTGTTCGCCGCCACTGCTGACACGGTCCGCCGTGCCGGCATCGACCCGCAACTCACCTATGACTTCCTCGACGCGATGCGCCAAGACCTCACGGTCACGCGATACGCCGATTGGGAGCGTCTTTCGCGGTATACATGGGGATCGGCAAGCGTCATTGGACTCCAGATGGCGCAGGTCATCGGCGTACAGAACGACCGAGAGCATGCGCTGCACTGTGCGACCGCGCTCGGCGAGGCATTTCAACTGACCAACTTCTGCCGGGACTACGACGAGGACCGGCAACGCGGCCGCGTCTATCTCCCGCGATCGGAGTTCGTCGCACAAGGGATCGAACCGGGCGTGGGCGACTCGCGCGAGCTGCGCAATGTCATCGCGTCCGCGACGCGCCGGGCGCACAGACTCTACGACGAGGCAGAGCCAGGGATCGCGCTGCTACGCCGCGCCGGGCAGCCATGCATCCGGATTGCTTTCGAGCTCTATCGGGGAATTCTCGACGAGATCGAACGCGCCGACTACGCCGTGATCGGTGTCCGGCACACCGTCCCCAGAGTGAAAAAGCTCAAAACCGTTGCACAGACCCTGTCGAAACACGCGATGTCGTTCGTATAAGCGGTAAGAATCCGAGTACGAATGAAGCAAGGAGGCACCGCGATGAAGCACTACCTGCTCAGCGTCTACCAGCCCGAGGGGACCACGCCCGAGCCTGAGGCTCTGGAGAAGATCATGCGCGACGTCGAGTCGCTGCACGAAGAGCTCAAGGCCGCCGGGGCGTGGGTGTTTTCCGATGGCCTCAACTCGCAGAGTACGGCGACCGTACTGCGCGAGCAGTCCGGGGAGATCGTGATGACCGACGGCCCATTTGCCGAGGCTAAGGAGTACCTCGGCGGGCTGAGCATCATCAAGGCGGCCGATCTCGACGAAGCCCTGTCCTGGGGCCGCAAGTGCGCGCACGCTACGACCCTTCCGATCGAGGTGCGGCCGTTCATGACTGAGAGCTGATCTCGGCAATGACAGCCACGTCGGACATCGAGCGGATCTTCCGGGAGGAATACGCCCGCGCGGTATCGGTCCTCGTCCGATTCCTCGGCGATATCGACCTTGCGGAGGAGGCGGTGCAGGATGCGTTCGCGACCGCCGTACAACGCTGGCCGGACTCCGGGATACCGCCGCGCCCTGCCGGCTGGATCATTACCACCGCGCGCAACCGCGCCATCGACCGCCTCAGACGTGAGTCGACCCGCACGGCACGCCATACGGAGGCGTCGCTGCTGCGCACGCAGACCGACGACCAGGCATCTGAGGAGGGCGCCGTGTACGACGATCGGCTGCGCCTGATGTTCACCTGTGCGCATCCATCGCTCGGGCCGACCGCGCAGGTCGCGCTCACGCTGCGACTGCTCGGCGGGCTGACGACCGCGCAGATCGCACACGCCTTCGTCGTCTCCGAGGCGACGATGGCCCAGCGAATCGTTCGCGCGAAGGGCAAGATCCGGGATGCAAAAATTCCGTACCAGATCCCGCGAGACGCCGACCTCCCAGGGCGGCTCGGATCGGTTCTCGCCGTTGTCTATCTCATCTTCAACGAGGGTTACACCGCCAGCTCCGGCGACTTGCTCGACCGAGGCGAACTGTGCACCGAGGCAATCCGTCTTGGCCGGCTGCTCACCGAACTCATGCCGGACGAGCCGGAGGCCAAAGGCCTACTCGCGCTGATGCTGCTCGCCCATTCCCGGCGCACCGCTCGCACCGACCCAGCCGGCGCGATGGTGCTGCTTGCCGACCAAGACCGCAGCAGGTGGGACCGCACCCTCATCGACGAGGGCCAGACTCTCGTCAGATCCTGCCTCCGCCGCGGAATGCCTGGGCCCTACCAGATCCAGGCCGCTATCAACGCCGTACACAGCGACAGCCCGACAGCCGAATCGACCGACTGGTCTCAGATCGTCATGCTGTATGACCAGCTCATGGGAATTGCCCCGGGCCCGGTTGTGGCACTCAACCGCGCGATCGCGGTGGCCGAAATCGATGGGCCGGCGGCGGCGCTACAAATTGTCGACGGACTCGACCTCGGCCGGATGCATCTGTACCACGCGACCCGTGCCGACCTGCTGCGCCGACTGGGCCGGTACGCCGAGGCGCGGTCGGCGTACGCCGATGCGATCGCGCTGGCGGACAACGCAACGGAACGGCAGTTTCTGAAAGGCCGCCGCGCCACCCTCAGCGATCGACCCGGCCCAGCCGCGACCACGTCGTAAGGACCAACAGCACCAGACCAAATCCGAAGCCGAGATCTTCGATCGGTGCGAACGCCAGTCGCGGACCCCAGATCACCGATTCGTCGTACGTCACCACGGGAATGCCGGTCAGCAGTCCGTTCATGAGCAGTTGAAAGGCAAAGATGATCGCGTACGCGATCCAGAAGACTCTGGTAGCCACCAGCCGTTCGCGGGTCAGCCACCTGTCTACGGTGAGCGCCACCAGGATCGCCACGACTGACCCGACGGTGTAGATCATTGTCTGCCGACCCGCGGCAGCGTCACCCGGACCGCCTCATAGCCGAGGACGGCGCATACCGGTACGACGAGGAAGAACGCGAGCTCCTCGAGCGGCAGTCCAAAGAGCCGGGCGCCGAATGTGTAGCGCGCGGAGAACGCCCACCAATGCGCCTCGGCGGCAAGGATGTCCCACGCCACGAACAGCAGGCCCGGCAGCAACGCCAGGCCAAGTCGGCGCGGCCGGTTGAGGACGTGTACGCCGGGCAGCGCCTGCAACCACGCGGCCGCGGCCAGGGTGGCGATCAGGATGACGGTGTACGTCCAGTGACCCACGCTGGCGGTCGCGTTAGAAGGCCAGGGCCTGCGCCCGGCGGGAGACCTCACGGTGCAAGAACTTATGCAATCCGAGCGCGGCGTTGCCACCGAGTGACTCGTCCGGCTGCAGCAACCAGCGAACCGCTTCGTCGTCGTCGTACCCGCCATCACGCAACGAGGTGATGATGCCCGGAAGATAGCGCGAGACCACGCCGTCCACGATGAGGTCGGCGGGGATCTTGCGCACCGCATCGACGGTCACCGCAAGCAGCTCACCGTCCTTGAGCATCCGCTTGATTTGCGCGGGCTGGACGCCGAGTGCGTCGGCCGCCTCGGCCGTGGTCAGCCAGCGCGTTTCGGGTGTCGGAGTTTCGGGCGTATCGGGTGTATCGGGCGTGGAAGCCACGGTGTCGGAGTTCATCAGGTCCAGGTTCGGTCGTCGAGCGAGTCAGTGTCCAGGGTGCCATGTGACCGACGCCGCGTTTCCGCCGGATCGGCTACACCGGCGCGGGATACGGTCAATAGCCCGTCAATTTCCGTACCATATGACCCGTGAGCGCGACCACGTCCGATCCGATGGTCGGCGTGGTACTCGATGGCCGTTATCGGGTGCTCCGCCGACTAGCCACTGGCGGCATGTCCAAGGTCTATATCGGCCATGACGACCGCCTCGATCGTGCTGTCGCCATCAAGATCATGAACGCCGACCTCGCGGGAGACCCGGCCTTCATCCACCGCTTTACCCGCGAGGCACGCGCGGCCGCACGCATCTGGCACCCCAACGTCGTGACTATTCATGACCAAGGCACCGATCAAACCCACAACGCGGTCTTCCTGGTGATGGAACTGGTCCGAGGCGGCACCCTTCGCGAGATACTGCGAGCCCACGGGACGCTCAAGCCCGCCGAAGCCCTCACCGTTGTCGAGGCTTTACTGACCGGTCTGGGCGCAGCGCATCGCGAGGGACTCGTACATCGCGACATCAAGCCCGAAAACATCCTCATCGATGACGAAGGGCGGCTGTTGGTCGCTGATTTCGGGCTGGCTCGCGCCGTTGCCGAGAGCGCCCACACCACCCACAGCGGGATGGGCGGCGCCGTTTTCGGCACGATCGCCTACCTCTCGCCGGAGCAGGTCGTGCGCGGCTACGCCGATGCCCGCAGCGACGTGTACGCGGTCGGTGTGCTCCTGTACGAGCTGTTGACCGGGCGCCCGCCGTATGTCGGCGACAACGCCGTCTCGGTCGCCTACCGGCACGTCAATGACGACGTACCGCCGCCGTCGGAAGAGGTCCCCGACCTGCCCGGGGAGGTCGACGACCTTGTCATCGAGGCGACCAATCGGGACCCGCTCAAGCGGCCGGTGGATGCCCAGCAGATGCTGGCGCAGGTACGCCGGGCCCGGCTTCTGCTCGGTTTCGAGGACACTCCGATGCCGACGCCACCGGTGCCGGAGGCGCTCACCGGGCCGATCTTCGACGCCGCGGGGGCACCCACCGAGGATGCGGACCTGACCGACACCGCGCCGGGCACGCACGGTCCCGGGCATACGGCGCTCATCGGTTCCGAGGTTTTGCCGGTCGGTTCAGCAGCGCTGCCGGCCACCGTCGCCGCTCCTCCCAGCCGGGATGCTCCGGCGAATGCCGATGGCCGCCCCGTGCGGCGTCGACGACGACGGATGTTCGTGGCAGTTTCGATCCTCGCCGTCGTACTTCTCCTGGCTGGTGGCGCCTTCTGGTGGTTCCAGTACGGCCGCTGGACCAAGGTGCCCGACTTCGCCAAGGCGACCAGCAGCAAACAGGTCAGCGCAATCGCGCAGGACGCCGGGGTCACGTTGGACCTGCAGGATTCGCAGTTCAGTGAGAGCGTGGCCGAGGGCGGCGTACTCACCGTGCAACCCAAGTCGGGCACCCGGCTAGTGCGCGGGTCCGACGTCAAGGTCGTGCTGTCCAAGGGACCCGAACGATACACAACGTCAAGCGACCTGCTCGGCAAGTCGCCGGACGATGTCGTCGCGCAGCTCAAAGCCGAGTTCGGCGGCCGCATCACGATCGTGCAGGACAAACAGTACGACGACACGCATCCCGCCGGCACGGTGTCCAACTTCGACCCGCCGCCGGGCACCGAGATGAAACCGGGCAGCACGCTCACCGTGATCACGAGCCTCGGCAAGTCGCCCATCCCGATCGTCGACGTCACCGGCAAGACCCCGGACGAGGCGACCAAGGCCCTCACAGGTCTCGGTTTCGTGCCGACGGTGAGCGATACTCAGGAGTTCTCGGACACCGTGCCGGCGGGCATGGTGACACGCACCGATCCGGTCGCCGGCGCGCAGACCCAGCCCGGTGCACCGGTCACGATCTACGTCTCCAAAGGCCAAGACCTGGTTGCGGTGCCCAGCGTTATTGGCATGACGTCGGCTAAGGCGACCGAAACCCTGCAGGCGGCCGGGTTCGCCGTTCAGAAAACGACCGTCTTTATTTCGCTCGATCTGGTGGCCAAACAAGACCCGTCCGGTGGCGCGAAGGCCAAGCGCGGCTCGACGGTCACCATCTCCGTCGTCTAGCCGCCCGATGCGCCCGGCGGCCTAGTCGGTGAGTTTCTGAAGGATCTCGCAGGCGTAGTCGACGTCCTCCTCGGTCACGCCCAGGTGTGTCACCAGCCGCACCGTGCTGGGCGCGACCGCGCTGCACAGCACTCCTTCGGCGGCCGCCTCATCGACGAAGTGCAATGCATCCGGCACCTCGAACAGCACAATATTGGTCTGAGTGCGTCCGGGCGGCGTGCCGGCCGCGGATGCGAGCCGTTGCGCATGACGATGATCATCGGCGAGCCGGTCGATGTGGTTGTCGATCGCGTAGATTCCGGCCGCGGCCAGGATCCCGGCCTGGCGCCAGCCACCTCCCAGTCGGGCGCGCATCTCACGCGCCTCGTCCATTTGGTCGCGGGTGCCGAGCAAAACTGAGCCGATCGGCGCGCCGAGCCCCTTGCTCAGGCAGACCGACATCGTGTCGAAGAGGCTGCCGCATTCGCTGAGCTCAAGACCGGACGCGACGTGCGCGTTCCAGATCCGGGCGCCGTCACAGTGCACCCGTACGCCGTTGACCGTGGTCATCGTGCGGATCGCCCGCAATGAGTCGACCGGCGTAACCATCCCGCCGCGCGCGGTATGGGTGTTCTCGATTTCGATCGCGGCGGTCGGCACGGCGTGGAAGCCGTCTGCACGGATCATCGTCTCGATCCAGTCGAGATCGTCTTCCGGCGCGGGAGAGGTCCACGTGCGGGTACTGATCTGTCCGTGTACGGCGGCCGCCCCGCGTTCGTACATCACGATGTGCGCGTCTTCGTGACACAGCAACTCCTGCCCCGGAGCCACCAACAACCGCAGCGCGAGCTGGTTGCTCATCGTGCCAGACACCACGTACAGCGCGTCTTCGAACCCGAACAGACTCGCGCACTTCTCCTGCAGCGCTGCGACCGTCGGATCGGTGCCCCAGACGTCATCTCCGACGTCCGCCTGCGCCATCGCGGCGCGCATCTCGTCGGTGGGTTTGGTGAACGTATCGCTGCGTAGTTCGACGGTGCGGGCCATCAGTCGCCCAACACGATTGGCGTGCCGTGCGGCGTTCGCGCGGCCGCGGCCCGCCATCGGGTCTGCAGGTCGGTGAGCTCCGCGGCGCTGCCGATCGACCTGCCCACGATGACGTCCTCGAGCGCCTCGGCCCAGCGTTCGTAGTACGTCGTACCGTCGTCCGGATCTCCCGCGGCACGTGCCTGGGCGATCCGTGCCGACAGCGCTTGCGCCCACTCGGTCCACGTGAACTCACCGCGTTCGTGTAACGAGACGGTCATGGCGAAGACCTGCGCCTGCCAGGGCGCGCCGAAAACCTGTTCGTCCGTCGCGGCGGGCGGCTGCGGAAAACCGTCGCCACAACTACGAGCGATTTCATCCAACGTGCTCGATGCGTTCACGCCACAAGCTCCTGTGCTGGTTCGAGATAGGGCTCCCACGCATCGACGCTGACCATTAGGTGGTCAGCGGTGTCCGCACCCCAAACATCGCGACCGTCGAATACGACGGTATAGAGCCATTCGGGAGTCTTATCAATCTCACCGCTCAGCGTCGCAGCATTGCGATCGGGAAAGACAAACGATCCGTGCACTCGCTCGACGGTGCCAACCTGATTACGTGCGTAGCGCGGCAGCCGGGTGTGTCCGGCGGGGTTGATCATGCGGGTGTGAACCCGATCCCCGACGCTAAAGCGCGCCGCGGCGCGCTCAGAGCGGTTGTACGGCGATCCGGCATCGAACCCGGCCTCGAGCTTCTCCCATGCGACGGCGGCCGGGACGTTGGCCCGCTCGGTCTTTGCCTGACCGGTGCGTAGCTCTTCTTCGGTCACCATTCCGCGCAACACGAGGTAATTTTCTAAGGCACGCCGCCAGATCTCGTAGTAGCTGCTGGTCAGATATGTCACCGGCGGTAACGACTCGCGTGACGATCGGCTTTGGTCGATGTTCCATTGACCGAGCGCACCAACCGCGAGCGTATAGGCAAGGACTCGCCTTTCCCAGTCTGCATGGAAAGCTGGCTCGTCTAGCTCGGGTGTGACCGGGCCGTAGCACTGCATGCCGCCCATGTCGTGTGGCCCATTCATCTATGCCACCGCCTCCGGTGTGCGCGCGAGCCCGGTGCCGATCATCGAGTCGCGAGTCACCAAGTCAGCCAGTTGCTCCTCGCTCAGGCCGTCGGTGCCACCGGGTCGCATCGGAATGACGAGGTAGCGAACCTCGGCCGTGGAGTCCCAGACTCGAAAGGTCGTCGAGTCCGGCACGCTCACCCCGAAGTCAGTAAGCACACCACGCGGGTCACGCACCACCTTCGAGCGATATGGGGCGCTTTTGTACCAGACCGGTGGCAGGCCGAGCACGGGCCACGGATAGCAACTACACAAAGTGCACACCACCATGTTGTGCACCTCGGGGGTGTTCTCCACCGCCACGATGTGTTCGCCCTGGCGGCCCGTGTAGTCCATCGAGGCGATCGCCGCGGTCGCGTCCCGACGCAGCCAGTCGAGGTAGTCCGGATCGCTCCACGCCCGAGCGACGACTCGCGCCCCGTTATGCGGACCGACCTGGGTCTCGTATCGTTCGATGATCTGGTCCAGCGCCTCGGGATCGACATATCCCTTCTGCACTAGCAAACTTTCTAGTGCGCGGGCCTTGACATCCATATCGGACAGCTCGCTGCCAGCCTCGTGATCATGGTCATGTCCGTGGTCGTGATCGCCCACCGCAATGCCTCGCTTTCGCTCACTGCCGCCGTCCGGCCACCCTCGATCGAGTCGCGGTCGTTTAGGCGCTCAAGCGTGATGATCGCATAGCGTTGACGACCTTGATCTCGCGGCCGTCGGCTGCGGGCACTTTGCCGGACACGAAGTTCTTGTATGACTGGGTCTCCACACCATAGAGCGCGAGCCTGCCGCGCGCGTCGGCGTGCACGCCCCAGCCATACCGCTTGCACAGCGCCGAACCGCGCAGACAGGCCTGATTGCTCTCGAGGAACTTCTCCCTCGCTGCGGGTCTGTCCTGTTCGGGGATGCCGTTGCGATCGGCGTACACGCCGAAGATGACGTCGTCCGAGGTGAGCTCGTACGGGTGTCGGCTGATCATCGCGTAGGCCCGCTCGGCGACCGACGGAGTTTCCCGGGTGGGGGGCTGCATGCCTTCTACCATTGGGCAATCGTCGGCTACGGCGATAAATGTGTCGTAGTAGTTGGTACTGGGCATCCGTCGACAATAGTCCGCGAGACCGGCGCGCCGCGACCCCGTTTGGCCAACTTTTTCAGCTGAGACTGAGAAGTTAACGGTGTTCTCGACGCAGCATCTCTGCGACCAAGAACGCCAGTTCGAGGCTCTGCTTGGTGTTGAGCCGTGGGTCGCAAGCGGTCTCGTAGCGCCCCTCGAGGTCGGCGTCGGACAGTTCCTCGGCGCCACCCACGCATTCGGTGACGTCGCTGCCGGTCAGCTCCACATGGATCCCACCCGGATGGGTGCCAAGCCCACGATGTACCTCGAAGAAGCCCTTTACCTCATCGACGATCCGGTCGAAATGCCTGGTCTTGTAGCCGTTGCTCGACTCGTGGGTATTGCCGTGCATCGGGTCGCACTGCCACACGATCTTGCGACCGGCGTCGGTTACCTTCTGCACCACCGGAGGCAACGCGTCGCGCACCTTGCCATTGCCCATCCGCGAGATCATCGTCAGGCGGCCCGGGACGTTGTCCGGATTGAGCCTGTCGATCAGCCGCATCGCGTCATCCGGCGTTGTGGACGGGCCGAGCTTGACGCCGATGGGGTTCGCGATCCGCGAGCAAAACTCGACGTGGGCCCCATCGAGTTGCCGTGTCCGCTCGCCGATCCAGACCATGTGCCCGGACAAGGCGTACGGCGTACCGGCTTCCATGCGGGTCAGCGCCGACTCGTACTCGAGGATGAGCGCCTCGTGGCTGCTGTAGAGGTCGACCCGGCGCAATGCGTCATCGTCGACGCCGCACGCGGCCATGAAGCCCAACGCACGATCGATCTCCTGCGCGATTTGCTCGAATCGCTCGCCGGCAGCCGACGTACGCACGAAGTCTTTATTCCAGTCGTGTACGGCGGTCAGATCGGCCAGGCCGCCATTGGCGTAGGCGCGGATCATGTTCATTGCGGCCGCGGCGTTCGCGTACGCGCGAATCATCCGGTCCGGGTCGGCGACTCGTGCCGCTTCGGTGGCTTCGATCGAGTTGACCATGTCACCGCGGTAGGACAGCAGACCCAACGCGTCACGGTCCGACGAGCGGGGCTTGGCGTACTGGCCGGCCATCCGGCCGATCTTGATGACCGGCGTGCTCGCGCCGTAGGTGAGTACGACGGCCATCTGCAACAGCGTGCGCGTGGTACCGCGCAGGTGCGGTTCGGTGTTGGCGTCGAATGTCTCCGCGCAATCCCCACCCTGCAGCATGAACGCCCGGCCTTCGGCTACCGCACCGAGTTCACAGGTCAGCTTGTCGGCCTCGGCAGGCGCCACAATCGGCGGTACGGCGCGCAGCGTCTTGAGGACCGCGCCAAGCGCGCCGCGATCGGGCCACTCCGGCTGTTGTCCAATCGGCTTGCCGCGCCACGCCTCGTTAAACTCCGACAGAAGGTACGTCGCTTCCGCAGCGGGGTCGACCGGTGCCGAGACTGTCGGGTTGGGCATGGAGTGGTGAGCGGTGTCGATGGGCACGGGAAATAGCCAGACTCTAGAGTCGGGACGGGTTCGCTCGTCGCGACGGTGACGTTAACCGTTTCAGAATACGGTCAATCGCGGGTGGCCCGAGGTTCAACCCACGCCGGGCGCGGCTCCCCAGCTCCCGATCTCATGCATCGCCTTCCACTTTTCTAGGTTGTGGCGCGCGTCGACGAGCGCGTCATGCGCGTCCTCGGTCGCATCCGGAAGGGCTGGACTACCCAAATCTTCCCACCGCTGCTTCAACTCGTGCGTCCAGCGCGGGATCTTCGGCGGCAAGGCTCGCATATCACCGAAGAGCTGACACAGCACGACATGGTCGTATGCCGCCACCCACGCCCACAGCTCGACTCGGTCCCCCGGAGCGGTCAAGAAGTCGATGATCTCGGCGCGTATCCGTTCGCGCGAGCGCCATGCCGAGTCGGCCGGAGAGGGCAGTTTGTCGAGCACATTGCGACGCACCCAGTCGCCGGCCTTGTCCGGGTTGAACTCGGTCGAAACTGCGTAGTACTCGCGGCCGTTCTCGTCGACGATGCCAATCGACACGAGGTCGATCGTGTCCCCATCTTCGATGAATTCAGTGTCATAGAAATAGCGCACGGCATCAACCTAGTGACGCGCCGCTGGGCCCGGCGCGGCAGGTATCCCCGGAGGTCCCATGGCATGCTGATCCCCATGCCAGTTCTTGCCATCGATGCCGGTACGACGGGAGTGACTGCGCTCGTCGTCGACGAGTCCGGTTCGGTCATCTCGCGTGGCTACAGTGAGTTCGCCCAAGGGTTTCCGCGACCGGGCTGGGTCGAGCACGAGCCGGCCAACATCTGGGTCGCGGTACAGGTGGCCGCTCGCGCCGCGTTGGAAGACTCCCCGTCCGCGCCGACCTGCATCGGCATCACCAACCAGCGCGAGACCGCGGTCATCTGGGACCGCCGCAGTCTCTCGGCGCCGCGACCGGCGATCGTCTGGCAGGACCGACGTACCACTGACATCTGCACCCGGCTACGCGAAGACGGTCACGAGGACCTGGTCCGGCGTACGACGGGGCTGCGGCTCGACCCCTACTTCACGGCAACGAAGTACATGTGGGTCGCGCAGCAGAATCCGCAACTGTGGCAGCAGGTTCGCGACGGCAAGTTCGCGCTCGGCACCATCGACTCGTACGTCGTGGCGCGACTGACCGGAGGCCGATCGCACATCACCGACGTCACCAACGCCAGTCGCACGCTGCTCTACAACACCTTCGAAGGCGCCTGGTCGGACGAGCTGTGCGAACTGTTCGACGTACCAATCGACGCGCTTCCCGAGGTCGTGCCGTCATCCGGGCAGCTGGCACGCACCGATCCGGACGCGTTCCTCGGCCTGGACCTGCCGATCGGCGGGATCGCCGGCGACCAGCAGGCGGCGCTGTTTGGCCAGGTGTGTTTTGAGCCGGGGTCAAGCAAATGCACCTACGGCACAGGCAGTTTTGTGCTGGTCAACACCGGAGACGCCCCCGTCACCAGCGACGCGGGACTGTTGACGACCGTAGCCTGGGACCTCGGCAACGGACCGGTCTTCGCGTTGGAAGGCAGCATCTTCGTCACCGGATCGGCAGTGCAGTGGCTACGCGACGGGCTGCAGATCATCCAGACCTCGGCCGAGGTCGAGTCGCTCGCAGCGTCGGTGCCGGACTCCGGTGGCGTGGTGTTCGTGCCGGCGCTGACTGGTCTCGGCGCACCGGACTGGGACCCGACCGCGCGCGGCACGATCGTGGGCATCACCCGAGGCACGACGAGGGCGCACCTCGCGCGGGCGGCGCTCGAAGCGATCGCCTTCGAGGTCCGCGACGTCGTCGATATCATGTGCGCGGAGGCCGCGCTCGACGTACCGGCGCTCAGCGTCGACGGCGGCGCCAGCGTCAACAACCTGCTGTGCCAAATCCAGGCCGACCAGCTCGATGCCGTCGTACGCAGGCCGCAGGTGCCGGACACGACCGCGCTAGGTGCCGCGTTCTTCGCCGGCCTCGCCACCGGCGTGTGGGCCGGCATGGATGAACTGTCCGCGACTTGGCAGGAGGAACGTCGCTTCACGCCGACCGGCGGCGTACGGGATAACGGAGATCACGACCGGTGGCGCGATGCGGTACGCCGCAGCCTCGGCTGGGACTAGCTCGCGATCTGCTCGGGCACGGCCCGCGATGCCTGGGACTTCGCCTGCGCTGCACGGATGTCGTCGACAACTTGGCCGGCGCTCTTGCCGCTCTTGTCCATCACGGTCTTGACTTTTGCGGCGTACACATCGACGTATTCCTGACCCGACAGCTCCATCAACTCGTACATGATCTCGTCAGTGACCGAGCGCTCGACAAAGCGGTCATTAGACATTTCGTAGTAGCGGCTGAAGTCGATCGGTTTGCCAAAGCGGACCGTTACTCGGCCGCGGCGCCACATCCTCGACCCAATTGGGTTGACCTTGTCGGTGCCGATCATCGCAACCGGAATGACCGGGACCCTCGCGGCGATCGCCATTCGCGCAACGCCGGTCTTGCCGCGATACATCCGCCCGTCCGGGGACCGTGTGCCCTCGGGGTAGATGCCAACGAGGTTGCCATCCGCGAGCAGCTCTTTGCAGGTGTTGAGCGCGGCGTTGGCGGCCGAGCCGCTACCGCGCACGATCGGCACCTGTCCCGCTGCGGTGAAGAAGAATTTCATCAACGCGCCCTTGATGCCGGGCGAGGTGAAGTATTCGGACTTTGCGGGGAACGTCACTCGCCGGCGAATCATCAGCGGCATGTAGAAGGAGTCCGCGACCGCGAGATGGTTGCTCGCTATCAAAGCTCCGCCGGTCTTGGGAATGTTGTGCGCCCCTTCAACCACCGGCCGCCCGAAAAATCGCAACAGTGGACCCATCACGATCCGCTTCATTAGCCAATAGAACACTCGCGCACCTCCCAACCTGCGTTCAGATTACGGCATCAGCGGCCAGATGTGGGTGGCATACTTCGCTACGTCGACGTACTACCAATTACAGGGGGCACCGTGGCACAAATCGAGGGCGCCGAACCGTTCGAGTACCTCCACGACACGGACAAGGGACGCGCTGTCGGCGTACTGCTCTGCCACGGGTTTTCCGGATCACCGAAGAGCATGCGTCCGTGGGGTGATCACCTCTCGGCGCGGGGCTACTCGGTTAGCTGCCCCCTGCTGCCGGGTCACGGAACGACATGGCAGCAGATGAACCGGACGCGCTGGCACCAGTGGTACGCCGCCGTCGAGCGGGCTCTGCACAATCTGGCCGAGCACTGCGACCGCGTGGTCATTGCCGGACTGTCCATGGGGGGCACGCTCGCGATCAGGTTGACGGAGCAGTACGCCGGCGCTGGGGCGTTTGAGTCACCAGGCGCTCTGGGCGATCGGCTGGTTGGCACAATTCTCGTCAACCCGTCGCTCGGCACCGAACGCAAGGACGCGTTTTTGCTGCCGTACGCGCGGCATCTCATCGGGTCGTTTCCCGGGATCGCCAACGACATCGCCCGACCGGGCGTCGACGAAGGCGCCTATACAAGGCTGCCGCTGCAGGCGGCGTACTCGCTGCAGCAGCTGTGGGGACTGTGCCGCAAGGACCTCAAGTCGATCACCACGCCCGTGCTCTTGTTCCGATCCGCGCAGGACCACGTCGTCGAGGCGGTGTCGTCGTCGATCCTGCTGGCGGGCATCTCATCAGAGGACGTCACGCAGGTCGTTTTACAGCGCAGTTATCATGTGGCCACGCTCGACTACGACTCCGAATACCTCTTCGAACGCTCCGAGTCATGGATCGAGGCACACACCTAGCCGCGGCCGGCCGCCGCGGGCCTAGACTTGGATGTTCAGAGGGATCGCAAATGCGCGTCTGATGGGGATGACCGCGCGAGTGGAGACTGATCATGTCGACCAACTGGCCTGAGCCGCGCCCGCGGCGTCGTCGTGGGCGCCGTGACAACGGGCTGGATGCGGCGTCGTACGTCAAGGTCCGGCTTGTCGACCCACGCGTCGGTGAGCACCTGCTCGACGTGCTGCGCGAGGCCCGGGTGGCGGCGTACCTCGACCCGATCAGCAGCAACGATCCCTACCGGCTCGTGGAACCACCATCCAGTCCACCGTTTGAGCACCTGTATGTCGACGCGCAGCTGCGGTCGCACGCCCAGCAGGTCCTCGACGGTGACGGTCCGGACTCCGAGCCCACGGCGGACGTCGGCGGACCCGATCCGTTCGACCTCGACAACGACCAGGTCGATGCCCTGTTCGCTGAGCTCGTCGGACACTACGACAGTACGGCGACCAACCCCACCCGCCGTACCGAAGCCTCCGAACCAGACGCTGCCCCGACCGATCAGCTCGGTACCGATGGTCTGGGCATCGACCACCTCGACATCAATCAGCTCGATACCGATGAGTCGTCGGGCGGACAACAGCCGATCGTCGGGCAGGCCGAAGTGTCCGACGAACCTCCCGTTGAGCCGGAAGTCGTGGACGTCTGGCGAGGCTCCTACTCGCTCGGGCCCGCCGCCGACGATCCTCTCGATCATTACGAGCCGCCCGAGCCCGATCCGATCAAGCGCCCCTCGCGGCCCGCGATAGTCGCGATCCTCGTGCTGCTGGCCGGCGTGCTGATGCTGTTTTTCCCGCAGGTTCTCGGCATCGGCGGGACCACTGCCGTCGTGCTCGGCGTACTCGGTATCACCTCAGGCGTCGGCCTACTTCTCCTGCGCCTCAGGGAAGATCCACCAGACGGCGAAGAGGACGACGACGGCGCAGTCGTCTAGCAACTTCGCCCTCGCCACCCATCGCGATCCGTCACGAATGTCCGGCCGTCCGTCACGAATGTCCGGCCGTCCGTCACGCGGGGTTGCTAGAGATCGATATCGAACACGAGAGCGCCGCCCTCGCCGCTAGTCGCGTTGACCGGGCGCGCTTGATCAGGCTGGTCGAGCGAGGGTAGTTGCATCACTTTGTGATCTACCGCAAAGACGAGGGTCGCCGCATTCGCAGGATGGCCGAGCGCACCAAGCCGCTGACGAAGCTCGTCACGATGCGTGCGCCACTCCTCGCCGGTCAAGTCGGTGCCCACGAACAGCCACCGACCATCGTCGGCACGACCACCTGGTGCGACTGTGATGGCGACCGCCGTACGCCGCCGTTGATCTGCCGGGGTCGCCAGTGCCAACGCGTCCGACCGCACGACGTCCGCGGCGAGTGAGGTGAGCATCAATGTCCCTGCGGCCGGGGCGCCCCCAGCGGCCACAATCAGGCCCAACGCACGCGCGGTGTGAGCATGGGCGTTGCGCCAGAGCGGATGGCGCGCAGTCGACTGAAGAACCACGATTTCAAGACCAGCAGCCTCGGTGTTGGCACGCAACGCAACAAGATCGTCCACCGAGGTCAGTTTCGTGTCGCAATAGGTCAGGCGAACGGTCAAAGCGAGCTCCTAGCAAGATCAGCGGCCCCAACCAGGCCGGCAGCCGAACCCAGCCGCGCACCGACAATAGGGGGCTCCGGTCGGAATCCACGACCGGTCAACGCGTGCCCGAACGCCGCCCGCGCCGGGTCCAGAATCAACGACCCGACCTCGGCCACGCCGCCCCCGACAACAACGATATCTGGATCGAGAATCGCGCAGATATCTGCGATCCCCTGTCCCAGCCAGTGCCCCGCGTCGTTGACGATCTCCATCGCGGTGGGGTCATTCGCCGCGGCCGCTTGGGTCACGAGCGGGCCCGTTAGCGCGCTCGGTACGCCGTCGACTACAGCCAACAAGCCCTGAGCAGTCACCGGCGACGTTTCGGCAACGTCACGCGCATCACGAGCCAGTGCCCGTCCGCTGGCGTACTGCTCCCAGCAGCCTCGGTTGCCGCACGCACAGCGCCGCCCGCCAGGAACGACTCGCATATGCCCCCACTCGCCGGCCAGCCCGAAGGCGCCCCGGAAGATCTGGCCGTCCGCGATGATGCCGCCCCCGATTCCGGTACCGAGCGTCACGCACAGTGCCACCCGGCTCCCCTGCGCCGCCCCGAACCGGTACTCGGCCCACGCGGTCGCATTCGCATCGTTGTCGACGTACACCGGTACGTCGAGCGAGGTCGTCAGGCTCTCGCGCAATGGTTCACCGCGCCACGCCAGGTGCGGCGAGAAGACAACCGTCGACCGGTCGCTGTTGATCCATCCCGCCGCGCCGATGCCGACGACACCGACGCTGTGGCGGCTCATCAGGTCACGGGCGACCCCGATGATGGCATCGGCCGTCTGCGTTACGTCGGCGCCCGGTGTCGGGCGGCGTATCTCGTCGACGATCGTGCCATCGGCCGCCACGACCCCGGCAGCGATCTTCGAGCCGCCGATATCGACGCCGAGCGCGAGCGGTTCGCTAGTCGATGTCAATGTGCTGCACCTTTGGCTCCGGCGGCGCGGGGTTGGTGTCGCCCTGTGGACCCTGGTGTTCGTGGGGTTTGTCTTGTGATTGCAGATACTCGGTCAGCGCGTGTAGCGCTAGGGTCGCGGTGTCGATCAGCTTGGCAACGGCCTCCGGCCGCTGGCCGCGGCCCAGTGCGATCAGCTGACAGATCGGGCAGTAGTCACAGCTCGCTGGCCGCTCGCTTGACTCCGACGCCGCCTCGGAGTCCGCGCCCCGAGCGTTGGCCCACTGCGCGAATGCGCCGGTCAATTTCTGCAACTCGTCACCGAGTGATCCCACATCGTCGCGGGCGTTGTCGCTCATGATCGTGGCCATAGTTCGGGGTTCGGGGTAAATGTCACGCGCAGCGCATTATCGGCGTACGCCGCACCGACCACGTCGCAGCGGCGTAGCGCGCTTGGCAGTCCGACGTAGCGACGCCGACCGGCCGCGGTCACGACCAGGTCGTCGGCCGAACGCGCGAGCTGCACGTCCGCGCGATCCAGGTGCGGCAGGTCCAGAATCATGGTGAACTCATAACCGCCGGGCAACTCGTCATCGCGCACGTGCTCAATGCGTACGACGTCCGCGGTCGCGGGCCCCTCACGCGGATCGGTATCCGCGTAGAGCTCGACGCCGAGCACCCGAAGCGCATCGAGGCCGACCGGCTCGGCCCGTTGGTAGTCAAGGGTCCGGATCGGAAGCCGATCGAAAGAGTCCGCGATCCGCGTCATCTGCTCGCGCTGCGCCGCCACCCAAGATGCGCGCCATGGGTCTTTGCCCCCGGGCGGGATCAGGCGGTTGACGACAATGCCGTCGACCGGATAGCCGTACAGCCGCAGGCTGCTCAGCGTCCGACGAGCCTCGGCCAATACGACGGCCTCCGGGGTCAGCACCAGCCGGACCGTCGTGGTGGCGGCGTCCCCAAGGAGCTCGCAGAGCTCGTCGACCTGTTGGTGTAGCGCCGAGAAGGCCGACACCAGGGCGGCGCTTGGCATCGGCACATCACGCATGCGGCCGGCGAGCGGCGCGAGATGGCGCAGCATCCGGTTGTGCGTCGGGAACAGGCGCTCGGCGTACCAGCTCAGCACCTGCGGCAGCGCCAGTAGCCGCAGCGTCTCGGCGGTTGGTGCGCAGTCAACGACGATGAAATCCCATAGTCCGGCGACGGCCTGCTCGCGCAACGCGAGCAGCGCCATGAACTCTTCGACGCCGGGTACGACCGCGATCTCATCTGCGGTCAGCGGGTCGGCGCCGGCGTTGGTCAGCAGCGCACGCACATAGCCCTGCAGCTCGCCCCACGATGACTCAAACCGGCGTTGCGCGTCGACGTGCATGACGTAGAGGCCGTCATCGACCTGGGTCGGCACGTCGCGCACCGAGATGCTCAGCGCGTCGCCAACAGAGTGCGCCGGGTCAGTCGACATGAGAAGGGTCTTGCAGCCGAGCCCAGCGGCGTGGACGGCTGTGGCGAGCGCGGTCGTCGTCTTTCCGACGCCGCCCTTGCCGGTGAAAAGGACTATCCGCACGACAGTTTAGAGCGACTCGACGCGGCGCTTGAGTTCTTTGAGCGCGGTATCCATGATGACCTTCTCGGCCTTGCGCTTCATCATTCCGAGCATCGGGATCGCGAGGTCGACGGCCAACGTGTATGTCGTTTTCGTCGTACCGTCGCCGACCGCGGACAGCGCGTAGGACCCTTGCTGCGACTTCTGCATCTGTCCCGAGATCAGATGCCAGCTAACCGAGTTGGGGTAGTCGCTCCAGTCGTACTCAAGCGTGTACTGGTCCTTGATCAGCCCCGCGTCCATCGTGAACGCGACTTGGGTCGCGAGATCGTCGGCGCCGTCCTGGACCGGTTCGCACTTCTTGATCGAGCCCGCCCACTGCGGGTACGACGCAAAGTCTGAAATCACCGACATGATGACCTCGGCGTCGGCGTTGATGACGATGGACTGCGTCGACTGCTCGGCCATAAAAGCTCCTGTTTCGCGGACTGCGTGCGTGCACGTGGGTGCACGCACCTGACGAGCCTACCGTTTGACCAATAGAATCGCCTTGCGGTGTGGAGCCAGGTAGGTTACCTCGCAACACCGCTTGTCTCGACACGTCTAGGAGCCCGGCAAATGCGCGAAGTTTCCGTCCCGTCACGGTACGACGTACCGGCCACAATCAATGTCGCCGACATCGTCTTCGAGCATGCCGAGAAATATCCGACAGAGGCGCTGTACGCGCTGCGCTCGGGCGCGGACTGGACTGATCTGAGCGCCGCTGAGTTCGCTGGCCGAGTCAACGCGCTCGCGAAAGGGTTTATCGCGGCAGGTATTGAGCCCGGGTCCCGGGTCGCCTTGATGTCTCGCACCCGGTTCGAATGGACGCTGTGCGACTTCGCGCTCGCCAGCGCCGGCCTCATCGTCGTGCCGATCTACGAGACGTCGAGCGCTGACCAGGTCGAGTGGATCCTCAGCAACAGCGGCGCGACCGCGGCGATCGTCGAGACCGCGGAGCACGCCGCGATCGTCGAACAAGTACGCGGCGCGCTCACGGACCTGAAGACCGTCTGGGTCATCGACAATGCGGACCTCGACACCCTTGTCGAGAGCGGCACAGAAACCACCGACGACGAAGTCAGCAAGCGGCGCGGGGCGACGAAAGCCGACGATGTCGCGACGATTGTCTACACCAGCGGCACGACGGGGCGCCCGAAAGGCTGCCAGCTCACCCACCGCAACCTCGTGTTCGACGCCCGCAACACCGTCGCGTCCCAGGACGACCTGCTGCAACCGGGGCGTTCCACTCTGCTTTTCTTGCCGCTGGCGCATGTCTTCGCCCGGATCATTCAGCTCGGCGCGCTCACCGCACGGGTCAAGCTCGGGCACAGCTCGGACATCCCTAACCTCGTCCCGGACCTGGGGGTGTTTAAACCGTCGTTCCTGCTCGCCGTACCCCGCGTGTTCGAGAAGGTCTACAACTCCGCGGCGCAAAAGGCAATCTCGGAGGGTAAGGGGAAGATTTTTCACATAGCCGAGGCGACCGCGATCGAATACTCGCGGGCGCTGGACAAAGGTACGCCGGGGCTGGTTCTGAAGCTCAAGCACGCCGTCTTCGACAAGCTCGTCTACGGCAAGCTGCGCGCTGCGCTCGGCGGACGGTGCGAGAGCGCGGTCTCCGGTGGCGCGCCGCTCGGCGACCGTCTCGGACATTTCTTCCGCGGGATCGGCATCACCGTCCTCGAAGGCTACGGACTGACCGAGACTTCGCCGGTGACCGCGAGCAACACGCTCACCCAGATGCGGGTGGGTACAGTCGGTCGCCCGTTGCCTGGCGCGACAATCCGCATCGCGGACGACGGGGAGATCATCATCTCCGGCGAGCACGTGTTCAGCGGCTACTGGGGCAACGAGGAAGCCACCAAGGAAACCCTGATCGACGGCTGGCTGCATACCGGAGACCTGGGGTCGATCGACGAAGACGGTTACGTCTCGATTACCGGTCGCAAGAAGGAAATCATCGTCACCGCCGGCGGCAAAAACGTCGCGCCGGCGGCACTCGAAGACGCGCTACGGTCGCACGCGCTGATCAGCCAATGCATTGTGGTCGGCGATCAGCGACCGTTCGTTGGCGCGCTCATCACCATCGACGAGGAAATGCTGCCGGCCTGGAAGAAAAACAACAACAAACCGGCAGATGCGACGCTTTCGGACCTCATCAACGACCCCGACTTGCATGCGCAAATCCAGCAGGCGGTCAATAGCGCTAACAAGACGGTCTCGAAGGCCGAGTCGATTCGCAAGTTCATCGTGCTCGACAACGACTTCAACGAAGACAATGGCTACCTGACCCCGTCAATGAAACTGCGACGCAACGTCGTGCGCGAGGACTTCAGCGCGCAGATCGACCAGCTTTACGCGACCTGAAGGAGCTCTTTGAGCCGGTCCGACTGGCGTTTCCAGGTCCACTGCTCGCAGACCCACTCGCGGCCGCGCTCGCTCATCCGAGCGGCGAGGCCGGCGTCGGCGAGCAGCCTGATGATCGGCTCCGCGACGGCGTGCGGTGAGCGTGGATCGGTGACGACGTACCCCGTCTCGCCATCGATCACCGCCTCCGGCGCGCCACCTGAGTTACCTGCAACGACCGGTTTTCCGGTTGCGGCGGCCTCGAGGTAGACCATGCCAAGCCCTTCGACGTCGAGGCCACGCTTACGGGTTCGGCAAGGCATCGCAAAGATGTCGGTCGCCGCGTAGTACGCCGGAAGCTCGTGCGTGGGCGCGCTCCCTGTCATCACGACGTGCTCGCCGAGTCCTGCTCGCTGGACGAGTCGCTGAAGACGCGCCCGGTCGCGGCCTGAGCCGACGAGAAAAAGCACCGCGTCGGGATGGACGGCCCGGATACGCGGCAGCGCGGCAATCAGCGCATCCTGTCCCTTGCGTGGCACCAGTCGCGATATGCACCCGATGACGGTGCGGCCGTCGAGACCGTGCTCGCGGCGTACCGCTGCCCCGTCGACGTCCGGCGTGAACCGTTCGACGTCGACGCCCGGAGATACGCGAGCGAGCTGGGCGGCCGGGCCGAGCGCGTCGCGAAGTTTGTCGCCGGTGTAGCCGGTGATGTACGTCGTGACGTCAAGTGTGCGGGCGATCCGGCGTAGCAGCTGGCGCGCGCCTGGGGCCGCGGCCCAGCCCGTCTCGTGCCCGTGTGTCGAACCCACGAGTCGATGTATGCCCGCCTTGCGAAGCGATGGCGTCATCAGGGCGAGCGGCGCCGCGGCGCCGAACCAGACTCGGTCGGCTCCGATCCGCCGTGCGGTTGCGATGACGTCAGCTGTCACCGACCGCGTGGGCAGCAGCATCGTGGCCCGGTTGCGTACGACCTCAAAGCCGCAACCGGCGTCATACTCCGCCGCGCCGGGCGACGTCGAACAATAGACGGCGACCTCCCGCGGATCGAACTGGGCCACCATGGCACGCACAAACGTCTGGATGCCACCTTCGCGGGGCGGGAAGTCGTTGGTGACAACCAGCGTTTTCATACCTGCTCGCGGGGAGTTAGGCGGCAGGTCGACCAGCCGACGTCCAGTGCATCGAGCTCAGCGGGACGACCTTGACGACGTCTCCGCTGGTCGGGGCGTGTACGACGTTGCCGTTGCCGATATACATGCCGACATGGCCCGGCATGAAGACCAGGTCGCCGGGCACGAGCGCGGACAGCGAAACCGAAGGTCCCGAGCTGCGCTGCGCGGACGACGAGTGTGGCAGACCGATGCCGACCTGGCCGTAGGCCCACATCGTCAGGCCCGAGCAGTCGAATGAGTTAGGTCCCGAGGCGGCCCATACGTAGGGCATGCCGAGCCGCGATAGCGCGGCCGAGACGGCGCCTTGTGCGGCTGCCGATCCTCCCGTGCCTGCAGTTGCCGAGGCGACAGCGGGGCCGCCCGAGGCGGCCATGACTGACGCGTACGCGGTCGGGTTGAGCGAGGCCAACTGTGTCTCGAGCTTGGGCAGCTCGGACTCGATGCTGGCCTTTTTGGCCGAGATGTCCTGCTCGGTCTTGGCCGCGGCATCCGCGGCCTCGGTCGCGGCCGACTTCGCAGCGGCGGCCTGGGCTTCGCCACTTGCCAACTCGCCGAGCGCAGTGTTGTTGTGCGCCGAGATCGCGTCGAGGGTGTTGAGCTTGTCGAGCACCTCGGCCGGGGAGCCGCTCGTCATCACGGTCGTCAGGCTGGCCATCTGCGGGCCTTTATAAACGCCGACCGAGATCTTGGCGACCTGCGCCTTGAGTGACTCGAGCTTCACGTTTGCCGCGTCGTACGTCGAGGTCGCCGTCGCCAGCGCAGCGTTCTGCTGGTCCAGCGCGATCTTCGCGTCGTTGTACTGCTCGGTCACGGTTTCGAGATCATGCTGCATCTGGACGATCTGCGCCTGGACGTCACTCGGCGCGGGCGCCGCGTCTGGGGCCGCATGCGCGGCAGTAGTGGGCGTAAGTGCGAGACCGAAGGTCGTGAACAGGGCGGCGAATGAGGCCGCGGTTACGTGCTTTTTCGAAGGCGCCACGGGGGCGGCTCTCCTCTTCCTCTGCGCCCGCCTACCGAGTTAGCTGACGGGTTCGGGCTGGGAAGATTGCCCTACAACGAAGCGTGAGCCTCGCTGATTCACCCCAAGGACACGTGGGTCCCCGGCACGTAAATCGATTACGTTTCGGCGGTGTCGTACGGCGCCATTTCGGACAAACGACCGTCCCGTGACCGACCTCAAAGACCTTACAGTCGCGCCGATAAGGATTCAATCAGGGCCCGCCGACCGAGTGGTTTCTCACGCCGATTTGTCACGCCGTCGAACGCCATCGTCGGGGACTCCCAGCCGGTGCCGTGCGCGGTGTCATCGTCACTTCGGCGGTCGTTCGCCATGTCTCGGACAGCACGCCGCCCTCGACTAAGGCATCGAACGCGCGCCGTTCGGTAGCGTCGAGTTCGCCGTCGCTTGGCGCCTGTCCATTCAGCGGGCCGAGCAGCACCGTCACCACACAGTCTTCGCATGCCGCCGGTACGGCCTGGCAACTTTTGCAATCGATCAACATGCCGCCGACCATAAACACCGATACCGACAATTTCGATGCATGTCTAAGGTCCTAGCCTCCGGCGTACTCCCAATGCCACGGTTCCTCGCGTCCGTTGCCGGGGTCGGCCCACGTCGGGTGCAACCAGCCGAACTTGCCTGCATTTGCGATCATCCAGCTGTACTGCGCGGTACCGAATCCCTGGATCCCTCCGCAAGCGTCGATTGCCAGCGCCCAGCCGTGATTGCTGGTGCCCGGAATCGCCGATATACCGGGTTTTTGCGCGTACAGCGTCGCCTGCGCCTGGAACGAGCGATACGAGTCGGTCACGCAGATCGGCGTACCGAAAACCGCCGAGTATGCCGCAGACATGAGCTTGAAGGCCTGCGCCGCGTCACAGCGCAGCTGGTGTGCACCGACACCAATCGAGCAGAGCGCGGAGGGCGGAATCAGGCCGTTCGGATAGTTGCCCCAAGCCTTGGATCCGTTGTACGAGGCGGGATAGACGATGTTGCCGCACTTCATCGGAAACCCAAGCCCGGTTCCCGACGGTGCCGGCACGGGCGCGCGATTGGGGAGCGTGGGCCGGCCGAACCCCATCGCATAATCCCCGTTGGGGTCAGTCTGGATCTCGCGCACCGCGACCGCACGGGACGGGCCGTCAGCGGTGATGTACGACGTGGCGTCAAACACGATGCCGACCGTGTGCAGGCCCGCATCTGCGTTACCGATAAACACCAAGTCGCCCGGCTGGATGTCGGGCGCACCAATCGGGGCGGTCACCGCGAACTGGGTGGGGATATCCGGCGGCAGGGCGACGCCGACGGCAGAGTACATCGAGGTGACGAACCCGCGACAGTCGTAGGAGGCGGGGCCGGTCGCGTTGGCGGCGTACGGCGCTCCGAGCGCCCGGATCGCGTTGGTCACCGACGCAACAGCGGGCGCGGCGGCCTCGGCGGCGCTCAGCTGCGTGAGGTGCTCTGCCCAGGCCGTCGCGGTGTTTTCGTTGACCTTCTGCTGCGCGGCGAGCTGGGCCTTGTATTGCGCGTCGACCCCTCCCAGGCTTTGACTGAGGGTCGATCCACTGGCAAATGCCTCCGAAGCGACCAAATCCGCGGCCGACTGGACTTTGGCGGTAGCGACCTGCACCTCTGCGAGCGCGCTATCGGACTCGGCTTTCGCCTGGGCCGCCTTCACTGCGGCGGCCGATGCCGCGGCGACCGCTTTGCCGTAGTACAGGTTGATCTGCTGGATCGTCTGTAACCGATCGATCTTCACCTCGACGCTCGTCGCCGACAGCATCTCGATCGTCGAGTTCAGTGCATATCCGGACTTATAGATGGCCGCCGCCTGCTTGCCGACCTCGGCCTGTTGCGCCGAGTACTCCTGCGCGGCAACCTCGGCTCGCGCGGCAGAACTATCGGCACGCTCCTGTTCGACTTTCAGGTCGCTCTGGGCCGCAACGACGGCCGCCTGCGCGTCGACCAACTTCTGCTGGATCGATTCGGCGAGACCCTGCAAGTCACCGGTCGCGCTCGGAGTGGGATCCGCGTACGCCGCCGGTGGCGTCAGGAACGTTATCCCCAGCAAGATGCTGACGCACGCGAGGACGAACCGCCGCGTTGATCCTTGCCACATCGCCGCCAGGTCCTCCGTCAATTCGCCCGCTGGCCATTATGTACGGCGACGTTCAACGGAAATGTCGGTGGGCCGACTTATGGTCGGCAATGTGCCACAGCAACAGCAGTCCCACGAGCCCCGGCGGCAACCGCGCGCGCAGCAGCTCGCATTCGACGAGCTTGGTGAGCCGCTGCGCGAAG
This sequence comes from Antricoccus suffuscus, assembly GCF_003003235.1. Lineage (NCBI taxonomy): Bacteria > Bacillati > Actinomycetota > Actinomycetes > Geodermatophilales > Antricoccaceae > Antricoccus > Antricoccus suffuscus. The sequence goes on along the minus strand of NZ_PVUE01000010.1, from coordinate 92,286 downwards.
TCACCTTCGTGGTTGTCGACCTCGAGACGACCGGCGGGTCTGCCAAGGACGACCGGATCACCGAGATCGGTGCGGTAAAGGTACGCGGCGGAGAAGTGCTCGGCGAGTTTCAGACACTGGTCGACCCGCAGACCGGGATCCCGCCCTACATCCAAGTGCTCACCGGGATCACCGAGTCCATGATCATCGGTGCGCCCACAATCGCGGCCGCGTTGCCGTCGTTCCTCGAGTTCGCTGGTCTGGAAGGCGGCACGGTTCTCGTCGCGCACAACGCGCCGTTCGATGTCGGCTTCCTCAAACAGGCAGCAAAGGACCTTGGCTATTCGTGGCCCAAACACCGCACCGTCGATACCGTCATCACCGCCCGCCGCACGATCAGCCGGGACGAAGTCGCCAACTGCAAGCTCGCCACGCTCGCGCCGTTCTTCGGCTCACCGACCACGCCCAACCACCGGGCACTCGACGACGCCCGCGCCACGGTCGCGGTGCTGCACGGGCTGTTCGAACGGCTCGGGCCGATGGGCGTTCAATCGCTCGACGAGTTGCTCACCATGTCGCGCGAGGTGACGCCGGCACAACGCGAGAAACGCACTCTGGCAGCCAACTTGCCCGAGTCCCCTGGCGTCTACATCTTCCGTGATTCCCAGGGAAATCCCTTATATGTAGGCAAAAGTAAAAACATTCGACGACGCGTGCGCGACTACTTCACTGCCAGTGAACCGCGCGCGAGGATGCGCGAAATGGTGGCCTTGGCGACCGCCGTGGACACCGTTTCCTGTTCGCATGACCTCGAAGCGGGCGTCCGCGAACGTCGTCTCATCGCCGCGCTGCGGCCGCGTTACAACCGGCGGTCCAAGACACCAGATCGCGCCGTATGGGTCAAGGTCACCGCCGAATTGTTTCCGCGGTTGTCTGTGGTGCGCACGATGAAAGACGACGGCTGCGACTACCTGGGACCGTTTAGCTCACGCCGCGCCGCCGAGGACACGATCAACGCCATCTACGACACGCTGCCGATCCGGAGGTGCACACACAAGCTGCGCCAGAGCGCGCCCATCAATGCGTGCGCGCTTGCCGAGCTCGGCAAGTGCAGCGCGCCGTGCGATGGCCGAATCAGCCCGCAGACTTACGCCGCGACGATCGCGCCGCTGCGTCGGGCCATCCGGTCGGATGTCGGCGCGCTGGTGCAACCGATGCTGGCGCGGATCGACGCGTTATCCGCCGCTCAGCGTTACGAGGAAGCTCAGTCGGTCCGGGACCGAGCCGTCGCCCTCATTCGGTCACTGATTCGCACTCAGCAACTTCGTCGGGTCAACCGACTGGCCCGGCTGGTTGCCGCAGCACCAGATGGCAATGGCGGCTGGGAGCTCGCGGTCATCCGGCACGGCCGCCTCGTGCTTGCCGCGCACGCCGCACGCGGCGTACCGGTACGGGCCCTGCTCACCTCGCTTGCCGGCTCCGAAGAATCCCACGCGTCAGACGATGCCGACTCGGTCGACCTTCCCGAAGCTCACTATGAGGAGACCGAGCTGATCAGCAGCTGGCTGGATGCGCCGGCGGTACGGCTCGTCGAGCTCGACGGCGAATACTCCTGCCCCGTCCCGGCCGCGGCGAGCTGGACTCCGTGGATGCGCAAGATCGATCGCAGCATCCAGACGGGCCGTCGCGCGCGCGACCCGTTCGCGCATCCGCGCACTCCGCGGCCGCTCGACCGCCCGCAAGACCGCCCACTCGGTGTGCGCAGAAAGTATGTCGTACCGTGAGCGTCGACGTACCATCTCGCCACGAGGAGTTACCTTGTTAACCGCCATCGTCATGATCACCGCCGCGACGGACCGGATACCCGAGACCGCGCAGGCCATTGCCGACATCGACGGTGTGAGCGAGGTCTACTCCGTCGCCGGCGGCGTGGATCTCATTGCCATCGTGCGGGTGCGCGAGTTCAACGATATCGCCGAGACCATCTCCAACCGGCTCAACAAGGTCGACGGTGTCATCGACACCGACACACATGTTGCATTCCGCGCGTTTTCGAAGCACGACCTCGAGGCGACCTTCAGCGTCGGCCTCGAATAGCGCGATGTGCGCTTAGCCGTTGCTGACTCGGACCCAGTTGGTCAGCAGTTCGGCGGCCGCGCCACTGTCAATTGCCTTGGCGGCCCGCGCGATGCCTGCGCTGAGTGCATCGTCGAGGTCGCCAGCCGTTGCGGCCAGTCCGTCGTACGCCGCAATCGCCGCGGCCGCGTTGAGCAGGACCGCGTCGCGGACAGGGCCTCGACGTCCGGCGAACAGTTCGTGCGCGACGCCGGCATTGTGTGCTGGATCGCCGCCGCGTAGGTCTTCTGGCGTAGCGGCGCCAATCCCTAGCCGGGCCGGATCGACGACGGTCCGTCGCACCTGGTTTCCGGTGGCGACCCACACCTGCGACGTGGTGGTGGTGGTGAGCTCATCAAGACCGTCGTCGCCGCGAAACACCAATGCCGATGAACCTCTCCGCGCCAGCACTTCGGCCAGGATCGGCGCCATCGTCGCGTCCGCGCAGCCGACCGCTAGCGCCGACGGTGCGGCCGGGTTAGACAGCGGGCCAAGGAAGTTGAAGACCGTTGGGATCCCAAGCTCTTTGCGCGCCGGACCGGTGAAGCGAAATCCGGAGTGAAACTGCGGTGCGAAGTAGAAACCGATTCCCACTTCCCTTACACAGCGGGCAACCCCCGCACCATCGAGGGCTAGTTTGACGCCGAACTCTTCGAGCAGGTCCGCCGCGCCACACTTCGAGGACGCGGCGCGGTTGCCGTGCTTCGCAACGGGGACGCCGGCAGCGGCCACGAGGATTCCAGCCATGGTCGAGATGTTGACGGTATGCGCCTGATCGCCGCCAGTGCCGACAATGTCAACGCATTGCACATCGAGTTCGGCCGGCGCGGCCTTGGCCAGCATGGTTCGCGCCAACCCCGCTACGGCGTCGACCGCTTCACCGGCCGAACGCATTGCGACCGCGAATCCGGCGATCTGAGCGGACGTCGCCTCGCCGGACATGATCTCACCCATTGCCCATGCGGCGCCGTCTTCGTCCAGCCGACCCTCGCTAAGGAGCGCACCGAGGACACCGGGCCACGTGTGCGGCGCACCTTGCGGCGTGGTCACCGCAGTACGGGAATACCTGCGACGCGATTGCGCAGCTGTTCGGCGATCGTCTCCCCCGCCACGATCGGGTCGACGGGATAGCTGATGGTGGCGTCGGCCAGCGACCAGGTCGCCAGCCAGCGGTCGTCGCGGCGAGCGATGACAACCACAACCGAAGGGCAGTTGTCGAGTTCGTACTTCATCTGTCGTGACAACCCCATGCCACCGACCGGCTGCGCTTCGCCGTCGAGGACCGCGACCGCAACGTCCCCGTTGTCGACCTGGGCGATCACCTCGTCGTACGTCGCGCACTCGAGCCAGTTGATGCGCCCGAGGTCGGCGGCCGGGCGGCGGCCAACAGCGCTGCGCACGGCGGTGCGGCGCTCGGGACGAGGGCTGTACAACACGACGTTGTGAACGAGGTCGCGAGGTGCACTGCTCATGTAGGGATCTCCACGGTTTCGTACGACGGGACTGCTGGTTGAGGTTACTCGGCCGGGCCGGCGGCAGACTTCGGACCTCGGCTATCGAGCCTGCGCGCCTCCCCGCGGCGGTTGGACGCATCTAGTCGATCGAGTCGCCGATCCTCCCGCGCAGCCTCCCGCTCGCTCGCTCGCATCCACTGGTACATCGCCGTCACGACCATGAGAAGCCCCACGAGGTCACCGGATGCCCACAGCAATCCACCGGCTATCTGCTGCTCGGACATCGGGTTGCTCCACACCGGGTGTACGACGCCGTACCAGCTACCGGCGATGAGGTCGCGCGACTGCATGATAGTCAGCCCGAGCACGGCGTGCAGCGGCATCGTCGCGACCAGGATCAGCATCCGCATCGGGTGCGATACTCGGCCGGGTACGGGGTCCACTCCGACGAGCGGCCAGAAGAAGACGCATCCGATGAGCAAGAAGTGCACATGCAGAAACTCGTGCAGCCAGATGTAGCGCAGAGACAGCGGGTACCACTCGGTCAGATACAGCAGGAACGGCGTACCGACGAACAGCAGAAAACCGACGAGCGGGTGACAGAAGAAGCGCGCTATGTGGCTGTGCAGTACGGCGTTCAGCCGGGACCGGCCGGCGCTCGGCAGTGCGCGCAATGCCAGAGTGACCGGAGCGCCGAGCGCGAGGAAGATCGGCGAGACCATGCTCAACACCATGTGCTGCACCATGTGCACGCTAAAGAGGGTCTCGTCGTACGCCCCGATCCCCGACATAGTCACAAACGCGATCGTGCCGACGCCACCGAGGAGGAACGACACGGTGCGGCTGGTCTTCCAGTGCACGCCGTTGGCGCGCAGTCGCTGAACTCCCCATAGGTAGAGCGCCGCGGATACGACGAGCATTGTCAGCAGGAAGGGTTCAACGGTCCATTCGTTGAGTATCCGAATGGCAGTGAACGGCGGTAGGCTCGCGGGATCAACGCCCACTGCGAGGGCTGGAATCGAGGTTGCCATCGTAGTCACCAACACTCCCGCAGGGTAGGACAAAAGAAACTGGCGAAACGCCCTACCCCGGTGGTGTTACTGGCAACTGGAGAGGACATAATAACGCCCGTGACGACAGTGACCCCAGCCTTCGAGTCCGAAAAGGTGCACTCGCTCTCGCGTCCAAACATGGTCAGCGTGGGCACCATCGTGTGGCTCTCCAGTGAGTTGATGTTCTTCGCGGGCCTATTCGCGATGTACTTCACCGCGAAAGCGGTCCACGGAGAACCCTGGCCGCCCCCGCCATCGCATTTGGAATTTCCCTATGCATTGGTCTTTACGATCATTCTGGTCGCATCTTCGGTGACGTGCCAGCTAGGCGTATTCGCGGCCGAACGAGGTGACGTATTCGGGTTACGCCGCTGGTATGCGATCTCGTTTGTGATGGGCTTGGTCTTCGTCCTCGGACAGGCCAACGAGTTCCGCACCCTCGTAGCTGACGGCACGACGATTTCGTCCTCGTCCTTCGGGTCCGTGTTCTTCTTGACCACCGGGTTCCACGGGCTGCACGTCATCGGCGGCCTGATTGCCTTCATCTTCATCCTCATTCGCTCGACGATGGGCCGCTTTACGCCCGCGCAGGCTACTTCAGCGATCGTCGTCTCCTACTACTGGCATTTCGTCGACGTGGTGTGGATCGGGTTGTTCACCGTCATCTACATCCTCACTCTGGGGAGCGCGTAGACGTCATGGCAACCACGCACAATTCGAGTAACGACAAACAGACCGGAGACAGGCAGGGTGTTTCGACCATGACCGACACGGCCGACACGCAGTCGGCGCCCCCTTCTGCTGCGAGCTCAGCCAACAAGCGGCGCACCGGACGTAAGAGCAAAGTACGTCGCGCTGCGGCGCTGCTCGGTGCTCTGGCGGTCGTCGGCGGCATGTATTCGTACGCCACACCGTCCAACGCCGAAACCAATGCGTCGGCGAGCCAGGCTGAAATGATGAAGACCGGTCAGGGCATCTACGACAAGACCTGCATTACCTGCCACGGCGCCAACCTTGAAGGCGTGAAGGATCGCGGTCCGTCGCTACTCGGTGTCGGTGCCGCAGCCGTCTACTTCCAGGTCTCGACCGGCCGCATGCCGATGACTCGTCAAGAAGCGCAGACGATCCGTAAGCCGGCGAAGTTCGGTCACGACGACACGCTCGCCCTCGCGGCATACATCGGTCAGTACGGCGGACCGGCAATCCCCGAGGTCAGCAAGGAATCGATCAAGAACGCCAATCTCGCCGAAGGTGGCGAGCTGTTCCGTCTCAACTGCGCGTCGTGCCACAACTTCGTCGGTCAAGGTGGCGCGTTGTCCTCCGGCAAGTTCGCGCCAAGCCTGAAGCACGCCACGCCTGTCGACATTTACAGCGCGATGCTGACCGGACCGCAAAACATGCCGGTCTTCAGCCCTAACCAGTTGACCGACGAGCAAAAGGTCAACATCATCGCGTATGTCGAGTCCCTTCAGAAGACGACCGACCCCGGTGGCGCCAGCATCGGCCGCACCGGCCCGGTACCCGAAGGCCTCGTCATTTGGCTGGGTGGCATCAGCTTCATGCTGATTTGCACGGTGTGGATTGCAGGTAAGTCATGAGTGGATTCAATCAACCCGATAACCCGACCGAACCTCCGGCGGATCCGGCGACCGCAGGTCACCAACCGAGTCATGCCTCGAACGGCGATCCGGTATCGGACGTCGCACGCGAGAGGCTCGACGCCGACCAGTTGCCAGAAATCTCCGACGAGCGTCTGCAGGCGATGAGTCAGGACGAACTCGTCGACGTCGGCAGCAAGATCGACGGCGTCGAGGTCGTCTCCCGCGAATACCGGCTGAAACCAGGATCGCGCGCGGAGAAGGGCGCCGAACGTCGCGTGGCAATGTGCTTCTCGCTGGCGGCACTCCTGGTCCTCGCGTTCCTCGTGCTCTATATCTGGTTCCCGTGGAAGTTCACCGATACCAAACCGGGCGAGTTCACCCTGGCGTCGTTCTATACGCCGCTGTTGGGCTTCACCCTCGGTGGTTCGCTGCTGTTGATCGGCGCCGGCCTAGTGCTGTGGTCACGCGACCTCATGCCTCATGAGGTCTCAATCCAAGCCCGCCACGAAGGTGCCTCTCCCGAGATCGAGCGGCTGGCAACGGCCGCGACGCTGCAGCAGGGCGTCGAAAGCATCGGCATCGGCCGCCGCACGATGATTCGTCGATCGCTCATGGGTGCCGGCGGCCTGTTCGGGTTGGTCCTGTTGGTTCCGGTCATCGGCGGCATGATCAAGAACCCCTACAAGGACAATGCCCTCTACTACACCGCGTGGCGCAAGAACATGCGGCTCGTTCGCCTCAACGGCACGCCTATCCGGCCAAGCGACATGGAGCCTGGCGCGCTGGAGACGGTATTCCCCGGCATTGAAGGTTCCATGACGCCCAACACGATCGCCGACTCGGCGACGATGTTGATCCGCATGCACCAGGACCAGGCCGATAAGTTCCAGGCCCGTCCGGGCCAGGAAGACTACCGGTGGAACGAGTACGTCGCGTACAGCAAAATCTGCTCGCACCTTGGATGCCCCGTCTCGCTATACGAGCAGCAGACCGGCCGCATCCTGTGCCCGTGCCACCAGAGTCAGTTTGATGTCACCCGCGATGCCAAGCCGATCTTCGGCCCGGCTACGCGGTCACTTGCCAGCCTTCCTATCAAGCTGGACGCCGACGGCTACTTCGTCGCACGGCACGACTACCGGGAAGCAGTGGGACCGGCATTTTGGGATCGGGAGCGTAGGCCATGACAACCACCGCGAATCCAAGCAGCGAAACCGGATCGCGACCTCCGAACACCGCTTTGGGCAAGGCTGCCGCGGGCATCGATGATCGGATGACGATGGCGCGTCCCACGCGTCGTCTGCTCAACAAGGTGTTCCCGGACCACTGGTCGTTCATGCTCGGCGAGATCGCGCTCTACTCGCTGATCATGCTGCTGCTCACCGGCACTTATCTGACGTTCTTCTTCGACGCCTCGATGAAGGAGGTCGTCTATCACGGCTCTTACGTGCCGTTGCAGGGCGTGCCGATGTCTGCGGCGTACGAGTCGTCGCTCAACATCAGTTTCGACGTACGCGGTGGCCTGATCATCAGGCAGATGCACCACTGGGCGGCCTTGCTGTTCATGGCAGCCATCGTCGTGCACATGATGCGCATCTTCTTCACCGGCGCATTCCGCAAGCCGCGCGAGACCAACTGGCTCATCGGATGCCTGCTGTTGTTGCTGGGCATCGGCGAAGGCTTCATGGGCTACTCGCTGCCCGACGACCTGCTGTCCGGTACCGGGCTGCGCATCGTCAGCGGCATCATCTTGTCGATCCCGGTGATCGGCACCTGGCTGCACTACCTGCTCTTCGGCGGGGAGTTCCCGGGCGACTTGATTATCGGTCGGTTCTACATCATCCACGTGCTGCTACTTCCCGGCATCATCCTCGCCCTGGTCGGCGTGCACTTATTGCTGGTCTTCAAGCAGAAGCACACGCAGTGGCCGGGCGCGGGGCGCACCGAGGACAATGTCATCGGGCACCGCTTCTACCCCATCTTCGCGGCCAAGGGCGCATCGCTTAACATGCTGACCTTCGGCGTGATCGCGGGGCTCGGCGGCCTGGTGCAAATCAACCCGTTCTGGCTATACGGGCCCTATAACGCCTCGCAGGTGTCTTCCGGTTCGCAGCCGGACTGGTACGCCGGTTTCGGTGACGGTATCGCCCGATTGTTCCCGTCGTGGGAGACCCGACTATGGGGCTTCACGATTCCAGGGCCGTTCTATGCCGTCGTGCTGCTCGGCCCGATCTTCATCGGCATGTTTGCCTACCCGTGGATCGAGGCGCGACTGACCAAGGACCGCGCGATGCACAACCTCCTGCAACGTCCGCGTGACGTGCCGGTGCGGACCGCGCTTGGTGCCATGTCGCTCGCCTTCTACATCGTGCTGGTGATCTCCGGTGGCAACGACATCATTGCCGAGAAGTTCGACATCTCGCTCAACGCGATGACGTGGATCGGCCGGGTCGGGCTACTGATCGCACCGCCGATCGCCTACTGGATCACCTATCGCATTTGTCTAGGACTGCAGCAACACGACCGGGAGGTACTCGATCACGGAATCGAGACCGGCGTTCTCATGCGGCTGCCACACGGCGAATACATCGAGATCCATCAGCCGCTTGGCGAACCCGATGAGCACGGCCATGGCGCCCTGAAGTACGGCGGCGCGGCGGTGCCCAAGAAGATGAACAAGGTGGGCGGCGCCGGACGCGCGATCCGTGGCTTCTTCGGACCGATCGAGTCGCCACCGGACCTGCCTCAGCTTGGCCGCGGCCCACGTGAGTCAGCGGACGCGGACAACCGCGAGCCAGTCTCGTCACGCGAGTAACTAGCTAGACTAAGAAAAATGCCCGGCACCGAAAGTTGCCGGGCATTTTTCGTCGTGTCCGTTGTTGACGTAGGCTGGTGCGGTGACTGCTACCCCAGATACCCAGAACTCCGCAATCCAGTCTCCACGCGCCGCAGACGACGCCATGGAACTGCCCGCCTCCACCGTGCCACTGACCGAGCTGCCGATCGTGCAGGTGCACGTGTACGTCGATCTCGTCTGCCCGTGGTGCTATATCGGCAAGCGCCGTCTCGACGACGCGATTCGCCAGTTCGAAGACGAGGGCGGGACCGTCGAGGTTTCCTATCTACCGTTCCAGCTCGACCCCGACGCGCCGGACGAGCCGCGCGACCTGATGCCCACTCTTGAGGTGAAGTTCGGGGGCGCAGAGAAGGCGGCGGCGGCGATGACACACATCTGCCAGATCGCGGCGACCGAGGACCTCGAGTACGACTTCGACGGCGCTATCGCGGTCAACACGATGCGCGCGCATCGCCTGCTGTTCGCGGCCGGCAAGCAGGGCCCCGACGTACAGGCGGCCCTCGTCGACGCGCTCATGGACGCGCATCTGTGCCGCGGCCAGGACATCAGCGACACCGACGTGCTGACCGAGCTGGCCAAGGCTGCCGGTCTCATGCTCGACGTGCCGGCGTACCTCGATGGCGGTGCCAACGAGGACGTTGTGCGTCAGCTCGAGGACGAGGCACGACAGGCGGGCGTCAGCTCGGTGCCCACTTATGTCTTCGCGGGCAGGTGGGGCGTCAGCGGCGCGCAGGAGGCCGACACGCTCGTCACGGTAATGCGACAGGTCGCACTCAATCTAGGCGACGTACAGCCCTCTGGTGGCGGCGGATGCTGCGGTGGCGGCTGCGGCTGCGGCTGATCGCCCGCTCAAAGACGAAAGAACCGCCCGACTCGAGATCGAGTCGGGCGGTTCTTTGTCTGCGAAGAGGCTGCGTGTGTGAGGCGGTCTAGTGTGCGTTGGCGTTCTGTCCGGTGTAGTACTCGAACAGCAGGCCCCCTGCGGAAACGATAATCGCGATGATTCCCACGCCGATCAGCCAGGGGAACCAGAATGCCAGGCCGAACCCGGTCATCATCGCCGACAGCGCGATACCGAACGGCCAGTAGCTGCCCGGGCTGAAGAAGCCCAGCTCGCCGGCGCCCTCGTGAATCTCACCATCGGACCGGTCCTCAGGGCGCAAGTCGATGCGACGGGCGATAAACGTGAAGTAGCCACCGATAATCAGGCACAACCCGCCGGACAGGAACAGCGCCGCGATTCCGACCGCTTCACCGTCGGAGAAAATCGCATACACGATTGCGACGATGGCAAAGAACACGGCGCAGCCGGTGAACAGAATTGATTCAAACTTCATGGCGTCTACCGATCCCTTTACTTCAGCGCCGTGTCAACGGTGCGAGATGGATTAAACGGATGCGTGGACGTCGCTAGCGGCGCCTCACCGATGCTCTTGAGCGCATCAGAGTTGATCATCCCGGCCTCACGCGCTTTGAGGTACTGGTCGTACTTGTCTGGCGACACGACGCGGACCTCGAAGTTCATCTGGGCGTGGTAGGTGCCGCACAACTCCGCACAGCGGCCGACGTACGCGCCCTCGGTGCCCTTTTTGATGGTGACCATGAACTGGTTCGCGCCGGGGTGCACGGGCGCATCGGGGAATACGTCGAGCTTGTACAGGAACTCGGGGACCCAGAAAGAGTGCACGACGTCGTTGGAGTGGACCGTGAACAGGATCTTCGAACCGGCCGGCAACACCAGGACCGGAATCTCTTCGGTCGAGCCGATGGTGCTCACCGGGTTATCGGTTTTGGAGTCAGTGGTGTCCTCGTAGTCGAACTTCCAGTTCCACTTAAAGGCGGTGACATCGACCTTATGGTCTGGGTTTTTCTTGTCGAGTACGAAGTTCTGAGTGACCACGACGTAGTAGAACAGCACCGCGATCAGCACGAACGGCGCCGCCGTGTAAGCAAGTTCGATCGGCAGGTTGTAGGCCGTCTGGCGCGGAAGCTCTTCGGACTTCTTGCGGTGGAACGTGATGGTCCAGAACATCAGCCCCCACATCAGGATGCCGACGATCAACGCCGCGACGACAGTCCACGACCAGAGGACGCGCATTTTTTCAGCCTGATCGGTGATACCTACCGGCCAGCCGAACCGCAAGGCGTCTTCTACCCTTGCCCGGTCACAGCCGGCGAGCATCAGCGTGCCAAACACTGCCAGTCCGGCGATTCGCCAGGAACGCAGCGATCGCTTGCGTAGCACGTGAAGTCCTCCCATACGCGCGTCGACCGAGGGGGTCGGTGAGCGATCGATTCTACCAACCTGCGACCTTGAAAATGTCGCGACTCGATCGCACACCGAATCACCGAAGTCTTACGGATCCAGATGTACGTCGCTAGCGTAATGGAACGCACCTAGGATGAGCGCTTCGGGTCGGTGTTCGAGACCGGCGCGTCGCGATCTGAAGGGAACCCCACGTGAAGCATCACACCAGTACCGAGGCCGGTCCAAGCACCGACGATCGTTCACCGACCGGCGTACGTGCCCGGATCCTGCTCGACTGCGATCCAGGCATCGACGATGCGATGGCGCTCGCCCTGGTGCTCGGTACGCCGTCCGCGGAGCTGGTCGGCGTGACGACCGTCGCGGGCAATGTCCCCTTGTCGCGCACGACGGCCAACGCCCTCAGACTCACCGAGTTCTTCGGCAGCCCGGAGACACCTGTCGTTGCGGGCTCGGCACTCCCCCTCACCCGGCCAAGCGTGTTCGCCGAACATGTCCACGGCTCGGATGGACTAGGCGGAGCACCCGTACCCGAGCACACCCGCTCCCTCACGCCGGGGTTCGGTCCTGACTTCATCATCGAGCAGCTCGCCGCAGCGCCGGGTGAGATCACGTTGATCGCGATCGGGCCGATGACCAACGTCGCGCTGGCGGTCCGCAAGGAGCCGCGCATCGTCGAGTGGGCCCGCGAGTTCGTCATCATGGGCGGGTCCTACACGCGGGGCAATATCACGCCGGCCGCAGAGTTCAACTTCTTCGCTGATCCCGAGGCGGCGGCGGTCGTCTTCGGCGCGGGCTGGTCGCCGGTGCTGATCGGGCTTGACCTCACGCTGCAGGCACGCATCGACCGCGACGTACTTGATCGGTGGCGGGCCTACGGGCCGCTGTCGGACAATCTGCTCATACCGTCGATCGCCAACTACTTCGACAACGGGCTCGGCGAGCAGCACCTAGGCCCTGCGGTCCACGACGCCTGCGCCGTCGCCTACTGCTTACGGCCCGATTTGTTTCGCACTCGGCGCGCGCGGACCAACATCGAGACCGCGGGCGCCTACACGTCGGGCATGAGCGTCGTCGACTTCGGCGTCGCCGCGAAGGATGATCCAGATGCGACGACCGGGCGCACGGCCAACTCGCTGGTCGCCACGGAGCTCGACACCGACGCCTTCTGGGATGTGATGAGTGACGCGTTCGCACAAGTGACCGCCACGATGACCGAACACCGGTTGTAGGCGCGCGAGTCGTTACGCTGTAACGACTCTGCTCCAATCGAAGGGAACCGTGTGTGCGGCCTGCTGGGATCGATATGCACTGATAGCTCGGCGGACGGTGCTCGGCGAGCCGACGCGTTGGAGGCCGCGCTGCCGCTGATGCATCACCGCGGCCCGGACGACACTCAAATCTGGTACGACGACGACGTGGTGTTCGGTTTCGCCAGGCTCGCGATCATCGACATCGAAGGTTCTTCCCAGCCGCTGTCGTACGACGACGGACGCTACCGGATTGTGTTCAACGGCGAGATCTACAACTACCTTGAGCTGCGTACCGAGCTGGCCGAGAAGTTCGGCGCCACGTTTCACACCGACGGCGACACCGAGGCGATCGTCGCGGCGTACAAGTACTACGGCGACGACTGTGTCGACAAGCTGCGCGGCATGTTCGCGTTCGTGATCTGGGACTCGCGCGACAAGCGGTTGTTCGGCGCGCGCGACTACTTCGGGATCAAGCCCCTTTATATCGCGACGGTCGACGGTACGACGTACTTCGGCAGCGAGAAAAAGTGCCTGCTAGCGCTGCTCGAAGGCGGCGGCGAACCGCTGCCGGTCGATACTCGGGCGCTGCAGGACTACCTCACCTTGCAGTATGTGCCGGAGCCGGCCTCGATGCAGCAGACCGTACGCCGGCTCGAGTCCGGTATGTCGTTCGCAGTGCAGGACGGCAAGGTGAGCACGCGGCGATACTTCAACCCGACCTTCCCGATCGCTCCGGTCAGGTCCGAGACCGCCCGAGCCGACCTCTACAAACGCATCGCTGACACCCTCGACGACTCGGTCCGGATGCATATGCGCGCCGACGTGACGGTCGGCTCGTTCCTGTCCGGCGGCATCGACTCCACCGCAATCGCGGCGCTCGCCAAGCGCTATAACCCGGGCCTGCTGACGTTTACCGTCGGCTTCGAACGCGACGGTTTCTCCGAGATCGACGTGGCCGCCGAGTCTGCCGAGGCGATCGGGGTCGAACACATCACTAAGCTCGTCACGCCCGAGGAGTTCGCGGGGGCCGTGCCGCTGATCATCTGGTACCTCGACGACCCGGTCGCCGATCCGGCTCTCGTCCCGCTGTGGTTCATCGCCCGCGAGGCGCGCAAGCACGTCAAGGTCGTGCTGTCCGGTGAGGGCGCCGACGAGTTGTTCGGCGGCTACAACATCTACCGCGAACCACTGTCCCTCAAGGCATTTGAGCATGTCCCGGGCAGCGTTAAGGCGCTTCTGGGCTCCGTGTCGAAGAAGCTACCGGACGGGATGCGCGGCAAGGATCTACTGCGCCGAGGGTCGATCCCGATCCAGGAGCGCTACTACGGCAACGCCCGGCTGTTCCGCGATGACGAGCTTGACTTCCTCAAGGTCCGAGACCCCAACGCCACGATCATGGACGTCACCCGCGACCTCTACAGCCGGTGCGCGCAGTACGACGATGTCACCAAGATGCAGTACATCGACCTGTTCACCTGGCTGCGCGGAGATATCCTGGTCAAGGCCGACAAGGTGACCATGGCCAACTCTCTCGAGCTGCGGGTGCCATTCCTCGATAAAGAAGTCTACCGGCTGGCCGCCACCCTCCCGGTGTCCGAGCGAGTCACCAAGGCCACGACAAAATACGCGCTGCGGCAAGGTTTGAAGCAGATCGTGCCGCCACATATCTTCAACCGCCGCAAGCTCGGCTTCCCCGTGCCGACCCGGCATTGGCTCAAGGATGAGCTGTACGACTGGGCTCGCGGAGTCATCGCTGATTCCGGCGCGGGCGACCTGATCGATCTGCCGGCTATCAGCCGGATGCTCGAGGCGCACCGTGCTGGCCCGCTGGACCTGTCGCGAAAGATCTGGACGGTACTTGTATTCCTGATCTGGCATGGAATTTTCATCGAGCGACGGATCAGCCCCGAAATCCCGCAGACGCATTACCCCGTCCGCCTGTAGCCCTACTTGGGAGTCCTATACAAATGACACGCCGTCCAGACCCGGTCCCGAGCTTGCATGACTTGCTCGTCTCCTGGACCGATCGAAATCCGCACGCCGTCGCTGTTATCGATGCCGATGCAGGTGGTGACAAGGCTCTGACTCGCACTCAGCTGCTGCAGCGCAGCTGCGATCTTCGCGAACAACTCCGTACCCGAGGCGTTACCACCGACGACTGCGTCGCAGTGTGGCTGCCCAACTGGAGTGACGCACTGTGCTGGCAGATCGCCGCGAGCGGACTCGGGGCGCACATCATCGGCGTCAACACCCGCTATAACGTCGACGAGGTCGCTCACTTGCTTAACTGCGCCCGTCCGAAGGTGCTGGCAATCGCGGACGGCTTCGTCGGGCTCGACCTGCGCGACCGGCTGCACAAGTCGGTCAAGGCGTCCACTGCCCCGCCGCCGCTCATCGCGGTAGTCGCCGGCCCCCATCGGCCCGCCCCGGCGGAGCTCTCGCCGTACGACTGCGGCAACGGAGTCTGGGCGCCGGAGTACGGCGAGCGCCCGATCACGCCGCCGGACGGTGACTTTGGGGACCGGCTCATGACCGCCTTCACCACGTCCGGGTCGACCGGGATGCCCAAACTGGCGGCGCACGATGAGAATGGTGTCGTCGGGCATGCCATTGCGGTCGCCGAGCGGATCGAGATTCGCGATGGCGACGCGATCGAGTGCATGCTGCCGCTGTCCGGCGTTTTCGGCTTCATGACCGCGATGGCCACCATGGCCGGCGGTGGAGTCTGCCTGCTTGAGCCGGTGTTCAAAGAACCACAGATCCTGGCCAACATGGCGAAGTACGCCGTGACGCATATCGTTGCGGGCGACGACATGATGGTCCGGCTGCGCAGGGCATGGCAGGACACCAGAGAAGACCTGAGCGCGTGGCGTTGGGCCGGACTGGCCGACTTCATGGGCAAGGTCGCGGAGATCGCGCCATGGGCACACGACAACTTCGACGCCGCGGTCGTTGGGTTATACGGCTCGTCCGAGGTCTTCTCGCTGCTGTGCTCGCGCGACATCGACGACCCGATGCCGCAGCGGTTCACTCCCGGAGGGCGGATGATGTCCGATCAGATCAAGGTGCGCGTGGTTGATCCTGAGACTGACGAACCTCTCCCCGACGGTACGGACGGCGAGCTTCAGTTCGGCGGGCCGACAGTAGTCAACGCCTATCTGGGCAATCCGGACGCCGCGCGCGCGTCGTTTACGCCGGACGGCTGGTTCAAAAGCGGCGACCTGGGCAGTGTCGACGCGGACGGGCGGATGACGTACGTCTGCCGGATAGGCGACGTGTTGCGGCTCAAGGGCTATCTCGTAGACCCGTACGAGATAGAGATTCGGCTACTCGCGCATCCACAGATTGAGACCACGAAGGTTGTCGGCATCAAGGACGCCGACGGCGCCGAGCACGCCGTCGCATACGCCGTGCTTGCCGCCGGCGGAACACTCACCGAGAGCGAAGTCCAACACTGGTGTCGCGATTCGCTTGCGAAGTACAAGGTCCCGGACCGCGTCCAGTTCATCGACAAGATGCCGCTCACCTCGGGCACCAATGGCGACAAGATCCGCACCGCGCAACTGCGCGAGTGGGCCCAAGATCTCACGGTCTAGGACTGCTGTTGCGTCGCCGGTTCTCCTACTATGAACCAATACATCATTCTATAGAAAATCGAAACTGAAGGGTTGAGCCATGACTGAAGTCGTTGTCTGCGAGCCGGTTCGCACCGCCGTGGGCGGGTTCCAAGGAGTGTTCACACCGCTGAGCGCCCCAGAGCTGGCCACCGCCCTGCTCAAGGGCCTTATCGAACGGACCGGCCTCAAAGAAGGCCAGGTCGACGACGTCATCCTGGGTCAGTGCTACCCCAACGGCGAGAGCCCGGCAATCGGGCGTATCGCGGCGTTGGACGCGGGACTCGGCATAGAGACTGGCGGGTTTCAGGTCGACCGGCGGTGCGGGTCTGGCCTGCAGGCCGTACTCAACGGCATTATGCAGGTAGCGACCGGCGCGAGCACCACGGTCGTGGCCGGCGGAGCCGAATCGATGTCCAACACCGAGCACTACGTGCTGGGGCTGCGACGCGGTGTCAAGGGCGACGGAGTCGAGCTCATGGACCGGCTCGCACGCGGCCGGGTTACCGCTGGCGGAGTGAGCTTCCCGGTCGATGGCGGCATGCTTGAGACCGCCGAAAACCTGCGCGAGGAATACAACATCAGCCGCGAGGAACAGGACGAGTTCTCCTACAACTCGCAGATGAAGGCCGCGGCCGCCATGCGTGAAGGCCGCTTCAAGGACGAAATTCTCGGTGTCGAGATCCCGGCAACCCGCAAGGCGCCGGCGCGAATCGTCGACGAGGACGAGCACCCGCGGCCCGACACGACGATCGAGATCCTGCAGAAGCTCAAGCCCGTCCGCGCCAAGATCGACCCCAACTCGACCGTCACCGCCGGCAACTCCAGCGGTCAAAATGACGGCGCTTCGATGAGCATCATCACCACCCGCGAAAACGCTGACAAACTGGGTCTGCAGCCGTATCTGAAGCTGGTCACGTGGGCGCACGCCGGCGTACCTCCGCGCACGATGGGTATCGGACCGGTTCCGGCCGTCGCCAAGGCACTCGCACGGGCCGAGCTCAGCCTTGCCGACATCGACCTCATCGAGCTCAACGAGGCATTCGCCGCGCAGGCCATCGCCTGCCTGCGCGAGTGGAAGTTTGCGGCGTCCGACTACGACCGGCTCAATGTCAACGGTTCCGGCATCTCGCTCGGCCACCCAGTCGGCGCCACCGGTGGACGCATCCTCGCCACGATGGCGCACGAGATGAAGCGTCGCGGCAGCAAATACGGCCTCGAGACGATGTGCATCGGTGGCGGCCAGGGGTTAGCAGCCATCTTCGAGCGTGTGGAGAGCTAACGCTTCACATCCAAGATGCAAACGACCCCCACAGTGTGATCTGTGGGGGTCGTTTGGGTAAGAACCGAAGTGGGTTAGCTGAAGCTGTCACCGCACGCGCACGAACCCGTAGCGTTGGGGTTGTCGATGGTGAAGCCTTGCTTCTCAATGGTGTCGACGAAGTCGATCTGCGCACCACCGAGATACGGAACGCTCATCCGGTCGACGACGACTTCAACGCCGCCGAAGTCGGTAATGGCGTCACCGTCCAACGAGCGTTCGTCGAAGAACAGCTGGTAACGCAGGCCCGAACAACCGCCTGGCTGCACGGCGACGCGCAGTCGCAAGTCATCGCGCCCTTCCTGGCCTAGCAGTGACTTGACTTTGGCCGCTGCGTTGTCGGAGAGCTTGATGCCGTCGGCGGCTACGTCCTGGACAGTCATGGTCTACCTCATCTGTCGTTGAGCTATATCTGGGTGAATCTCTAATAAGTCGTCGGTGCAACGCGTCCGGCTGCGGAACTATTCCGGATCCGTGGAGGATGCCTTACCCCGCCCATGTTCCCACATATACACCCTGAAGGTCGACTGCGGCGAGGTAACTCACCGTTGTCAGCGGCTCCAGTCCTTCGCCACAGTCTCGGCGAGCATTTCCAGGGTCGCCACCGGCTCGTCCATAGCCCGTGAGATCGAGCCGGCCCGCTCCGCCATTGAGTACTCCGCATCGAAACCGTACGCAGCGGCGCGCCGACGCCCCAGATCGACCTGGCCGGCGACGGCGACACAGGGTACGGCGTACTCCCGTGCGGCGCCGGCGACGCCGACCGCGACCTTGCCGGCCAGCGTCTGCTCGTCAAACTTGCCCTCGCCGGTGACCACCAGTTGCGCCGACTCCAGAGCAGTCCCGAACCGTACGGCGTCCATCACGATCTGTATCCCAGACTCGCGCCGCCCGTTGAGCGCGAAGATCGCCGCGCCCAGTCCGCCGGCGGCCCCGGCTCCAGGCAGTGCGGCCAGGTTGTCCGGCGCGGGTGGAATATCGCGGACTGCGATCTCTGCGAACCGGCTCAGCGCGATGTCGAGCTGCTGCACGACGCCCCGGTCGGCGCCCTTCTGCGGCCCGAAGATCGCGGACGCGCCATTGATGCCGAGCAGCGGATTGTCCACGTCGGACGCGGCGACGACCCGCGAACGGCGCAGCAGCGGGAACCCGTCGAAGTGGTCGAGCGCGATCAGCGGCAATGCGCCAGGCGGAAGGGCGGACCCTGCCGCGTCGTAGCCGACGATCCCGACCGCCGCGAGCATGCCGGCCCCACCATCATTGGTACCGGAGCCGCCGAGCCCGACGTAGATCACCGTCGCGCCCGCCTCGGCCGCTGCGAGCAGCATCGCGCCGACGCCGTACGACGAAGTGACCCGCGGATCGCGTTCGGCCGGTGCCAGCAAATGCAGACCCGCCGCCTGCGCCGACTCGACGTACGCCGGACCTTCCTCTGAAACGAATACCTGCGCGGTCACCGGACGCCCTAACGGATCGGTGGTCGGCACGTCGATCAGGCGCCCGGCTTGCGAGGAGCTGACGGCGTCGATGAACCCGGGACCGCCGTCCGACATCGGCCGGAGCACGATCTCGTCGTCCGGCCGGACGCGCAACCAACCGCGATGAATCGCCTCGGCCGCGATACGGGCGGTCATCGTCTCGCCGAATGAATCCGGTGCCACGAGCACCTTCATCGATGCATTACCGTTTCAGGCATTGGTCCAGCCACTCCGTCCTATCAGCTGTCGCAGTCAAGATTTCCTCAGAAAGGCCTCAGACCGGTGTCCTCGACCCCGCAGCCAACCGTACGGCCGATGCGTCCGGACGATCTTGCACAGGTGGTGAAAATCGCCAAACGCGCCTACAAGGAGACCTTCTCGGATCTGCAGGAGTCCCGAGGCATCGAGCCTTGGTCCGACCGACGCGCCGACGCCGAGGAAGGCGAGCGGATCACGTCACTACAACTGGCCGAACACATCCTGAAAACCGATCCCGAGACCTGTCTCGTGCTCGAGGAGTCGGGGTCGATCAAAGCCGCCGTCATGGCGATGAACCGCGAAGGCATGTTCGTCATGTCGCTGACGGCCGTGGCGCCCAAGGCCCAAGGCAAGGGCTATGCACAATCGCTGATGCAGCCGATGCATCAGATGGTCGACACGTTCCCCCGCTCACTCGGCGTCGTACGCGCCGACGAGACAATTCGCTTCCTCTTCCCCTGGAACTATGACGTGCACCCGGCGATGCGCGCCGAAGGTGCGATCGACCGCGGCCGGCTGCCCGTGATCCGATCTGTCCGCGACGGCGACGACAGCGACCGCGAACTGTGTGTCACGACCGACCGTCGGCTGCGCGGTGCAAGTCGCGGCCCCGACCATGACCTGCTCGCGGCTAGCAGCAGGCTGTTTGTCGCCGAGCAGGGAACGGCGTACGGCTACGCCTACGCGCACCCGAACGGCTCCCCCCTCACCGTCGCTGCTTCCAGTACGGCGCTTGCCCGGGAACTGCTAGTCGGGTGCTTGGCATCCGGCGAGAGCGGCTCGGTCGCGCTGGTCCGCAATATCACCAGCGAACAGCGATGGGCCTTTGATGTCGTACGTCGCCTTGGCATGAGTCTGCATCTGGCCGGGCCCGTCGTCGTGCGCGGAATGGCCCTGCCGGCGCCGTACCTTCCCCACGACGCTCTGGGCTAACTCGGCGCAGGTAACCTGTTGGCATCATGAAGATGCCTTGGTCTAAGCCCGAACCCGTCGAAGCGCAGAGCACTCCTCGCGCGATCCCTGCCGAACCTTTCGACCCGACGGCGCCGAAGGGGAAACCGACCCCGAAACGCCGCGACGTACAACCCCGTCGCTCCGGCCCGGTCGCTCCGCCGCCAAAGACCGGCAAAGAGGCGCGGGCTCGAATGCGCGAGCAGGCGAAGACCCGCAAAGAAGACGTGAAGGCCGGCCGGGTCGCGCCCGCCGAACCGGTCATGACCAAGCGCGACGCCGGTCCCGAGCGAGCTTTCGTCCGCAACCTCGTCGACTCCAAGCGAAGCGTCGCCTCGTTCTTCCCGCTGTTCGCGGTCGTACTTCTGGTGCTCTACTTCACCGGCATGCAGCAGCGCAACGTCCAGGTATACAACGTGTTTACCTACATCTGGCTGATCGTCTTCGTGGTCATCATCGTCGAGTCCCTGTTGCTGGCACGGCGGATCGGCAAGGCGGTGCGCGAACGGTTCCCGAAGACCAAAGAACGCGTGCGCAGCCTCATCTTCTACGGCGTCATGCGCGCGCTGATGTTCCGCAAGGGCCGCTACCCGAAACCAGTCGTCAAAGTCGGCGACTCCATCTAACTTCAGTTAGTTCTGGGGCGGGTGCAGGCTCATGTCGGAGTACTCGATCCGGTCGCCCTCGAGAAGCGTGACCGCGTCGACGCCGTGATCGAGCAGCGTCTGCCATTCGTCACCGATCCAGGTCTCGGCATCGGACTGGTTGTCGAACGCGGGCACTTCGATCGAGTCGAACTGCTTGTCACTCTTGGCTTCAAGACGCCAGGTCCATGACATGTGCTGCCTACTTTCTCGTATTAACGGACGTGGCTGTCCACGAATGGCGGTTTGACCACGGTCATGCTCGACTTGCGGCCGCGTACGTCGACCTCTACGACCGAGCCCTCGGTAACGCCGCGCTCGCGCTCGATCAGTGCGAGACCGATCCCGATCCGCAACGTCGGCGAAAACGTGCCGGATGTGACTTCCCCGCACACCTCGCCGGAGTCGGTTTTGACCTCCATGTGCGGACGCGGGATGCCGCGGTCGTTGGAGCGCAGTCCCCACAGCAGCCGCGCCGGCTTCGCCTCCCGTTCGGCGCTGAGCGGATCGCGTCCCCAGAACTGTGGCTTCTTCCAGCCGACCGCCCAGCCGCTACGCGCCTGGTTGGGGGTGATCTCCATCGAGAGGTCCTGGCCATGCAGTGGGTAGCCCATCTCGGTGCGCAGCGTGTCACGCGCACCAAGCCCGCACGGCCGGGCGCCGAATGACTCGCCGTGCTCGAGTAGCGCGTCCCACGTCGACAACGCGGCCGACCACGGCACGACCAGCTCGTAGCCATGCTCACCGGTATAGCCGGTGCGGCAGACGGTCACCTCGGACTCGCCCAGCCGGGACGCGGTGAAACTCATGTAGTCATGGTCGGCGGGTAACCCGAGCCGCTCTATCAAGGCGGTCGAGTTGGGACCCTGTACGGCGAGCACGGCATAGTCCTCGTGCTCGTCGGTGATGGTGATGCCCTCCGGTACGACGGCGTTGAGACGGCGTACGACCTCTGCAGTGTTGGCCGCGTTGGGGACGAGAAAGATGTCCTCGGCGGACCGGTAATAGACGATCAAGTCATCGACCACGCCGCCCGTGGCATCGTCGCAGCACAATGTGTACTGCGCCTGACCCGCGCAGATGCGCTCGAGGTCGTTACTCAGCGTGGAGTTGATGAACTGCGCCGCGCCGGGTCCACGCACCGAGGCCTTGCCCAGGTGGGACACATCGAACACGCCCACGCCCTCGCGGACGGCTTTGTGCTCGATCAGCACCCCACCGCCCGTGCCCGGGTACTCGATCGGCATCTCCCAGCCGCCGAAGTCGGCCATCTTGGCGCCCAAGGCGACATGACGGTCATGCAGCGGGGAGGTCTTCAGGGAGTGGGTCTCGGCGTCGCTCATGACACCAGAAACTACCCTCTCGCCGATAGTCGCCGGTCACCGAGGGCGACCGGCGACTATGGTTTCTAGTCGGCGAGCACGCGGTAGACCGCGCGCCGCGCATCATCGAGAATCTCGGCGATCTTGCCGGACTGTTCTTCGGTCGCGGCGAGGGCCGCCTGATGTACGGCGCCGGTGAGTTTGCGGATGCTGTCTTGCATCGCGAGATCCTCGTCGGTGGTGCCGCTCGCCGCTTCCCATGCCGCCTTGAGATCTTCGACGTGTTCGGCGACGTAGGAGCGCCCTTCATCGGTGAGGCCATAGTCCGAGCGGTTGCCTTCGCCGCCGACGGCCGCGATCAACCCCTCTTCGAGCATCTGCTGCAGGGTCGGATAAACCGAACCCGGGCTCGGTCGCCATGCGCCGTCGGTCATCCGCGCGATCGCCTTGATCAGGCGATATCCGTTGTGCGGTTCCTCCGCCAGCAGCGAAAGAATGGCCGCCTTCACGTCACCCTTCCGGGCACGCTGCGGACGACCCGGAAACCCGGGGCGTCCGGGAAACCCGCCGAAGTCGCCTGGCCGGCCGCCTCGTCCGCGGCTGCCGGGACCACGGTGTCCACCGCGACCACCAGGGCCACCGGGTCCTCTGCGGTCGCCGCGCTCATGACGCTCGTGGCGCTCACCATGGTCGCCCGGGCCGCCATGTCTGCCGGGCCCGTCGTGGCCGCGCTGGCCAGGACCACGCTGCCCTGGACCGCCCCGGCGTCCGCCCCGGGGACCGCCGAGGTCGAAACCGGAGTATTCGGCGAAGTCCTTGAGCGCGTCCAAGAACCCTGGCCCGAACGGCGGTCCATAAGGAGTCCTGTAAGCCCCCGGACCATCCGAATCGGTGTCATCCTGGTGGGAGTCGGTTTGGTCGGCGCCGTTTTCGTCGATGATTCGTTCCTCGTCGTTCGTTTCGTCGTCGTTGTTCATCGCTGAACCTCACTTCACAATAAAGACTATCGGTACGATGTAACGATATATCGCTATGTCCAATTTGGGGTGCCCGGGCGCCAAAATTCCGCAAATTTTTCCCAGCCAGATAGTCTGATCGGCGCGGCACCCCACGTCGACCCGCGCGGCGACGAACCGAAACCCAAAGTGCACGCGTAAATCTCTGGAGGATTTGTGACCAACCTTGTTCTGTCCGACCGCCCCATCTCGGGGCTAAAGCTCGACGCGATCGTCATCGGCACGTCGTCCACCGACGACACGCTGACAATCCTGCCGGGCGCCGAGGCCCTCGACGAAGAGCTCGGCGGCACGCTGGCAGATGCGCTGAGCGTCCTGGGCGCCAAGGGCGGCGAGGGCGAGGTCATCAAGCTGGCCACACTCGGCCAGGCCTCCGTCCCACTGATCGTCGCGGTCGGGCTCGGCGCTCCCGTGGCCGACTCGGCGTACGACACCGAGCAGGTACGCCGCGCTGCCGGTTGCGCCGCACGTGCCCTCACCGGCCGGGCCGCGGCCGCAATCACGCTGCCTGGCGTCAACGGAGCGACCGACCCGGAGCTCCTCGGCGCCACCGCCGAAGGACTGATGCTTGGCGGCTACACCTTCACCGAGTACAAAAGCGAAAAGGTCGCCGCGGCCGATGCCCCCGTCAAGAAGGTCAGCCTGCTGGTCGACAAGGCCCGCGAGCGGACCGCGAGCGCGGCCCTGAAAAAGGCCGTCTCGATCAGCGAGGCCGTCGCCATGGCCCGCGACTTCATCGCTACCCCGCCGTCGGACCTCTACCCCGCGACGTTCGCCGCGAAGGCCAAGGCATTTGGTACGGCGGCCGGCATCAAGGTCGAGGTGCTCGACGAGAAGCGGCTCGCAACCGGCGGGTTCGGCGGCATCCTGGCGGTCGGTGGCGGATCTGACCGCAAGCCGCGTCTTGTGCGGATGACTTACACGCCCACCAAGACCGTCAAGAAGTCGACGCCCAAGCTCGCACTCGTCGGCAAGGGCATCACCTTCGACAGTGGTGGCATCTCCTTGAAGCCGGGCCCGAAGATGGACGAGATGAAGACGGACATGTCCGGTGCGGCCGCGATCGTGGCAAGCATCGTGCTGATCGCGGCGCTGCAGTTGCCGATCTCGGTCGTGGCCACGATCCCGATGGCCGAAAACCTGCCCAGCGGGTCGGCGTACCGGCCGGCCGACGTGGTCACCTTCCGCAATGGCAAGACCGCGGAGATCCTCAACACCGACGCCGAGGGCCGCGTCGTACTCGCCGACGCGATCGCACGGGCCTGCGAGGACAAGCCGGACTACCTCATCGAGACCTCGACCCTCACCGGCGCGCAGGTCGTCGCGCTTGGCAAGCGCACCGCCGGCGTCATGGGCAGCGACGAGTTCCGTGACGTGGTCACCGCGGCCGGCAATGCCGTCGGCGAGGCCGCGTGGGCCATGCCGCTGCCGAAGGAAGTCCGGACCGGGATGGACTCATTGACCGCCGACTTCGCCAACATCGGTGATGGCCCCGGAGGCATGCTGGCAGGCGGACACTTCCTCAAGGAATTCGTCACCGACGGCGTGCAGTGGGCCCACATCGACATCGCCGGGCCGTCCAACAACACCGGCGGCAGCTACGGCTACACGCCCAAGGGCCCGGCCGGCGTACCGGTGCGCACGATCCTGCGGGTCGCTGAGGGCCTCATCGGCTAGTTCAGGTGCTGGCCCGTCAGCAAGACTCAGCCGTCGTTTTGCTGCTTCTTCTGGCGGGCCGACCACTCGCGCATCCGCTGCGGATAGCCGGTGCGCTGTACGTCGTACACGGGAATGCCCAACTTATGACTCAACTCGCGGGCGCCATCCTTGCCGGCCACCCGGCGGCGGGTCCACTCGCCATCGGCGGCGACGAGCACAACGGTCATCTCGGTGACGTTAGTGCGCGGCTCGACGTACGCCTCGGCGCCCGCCCGCGATTCGACGAACTCGCGCAGATGGCGATAGTCGTGGCTGGTCGCGGTGCGATCCATGCTCGCCCCGGACCCAAGGTCTTTGGGCCTAGATCGGCGGCTCAGTTTGCTGAACACTCCCACTGGCGACAAACCCCGTTTCGGTCGTGACTTCGTCGATCGCACCATTGAACACGTGTTTGTCTCATAACGTCGCGGCGGCCGGCCCGGTTCCGGCCGGTTGCCTCGGTGAATTCGCGAAAATGGGCACCCGAACCCCGCGCACGTGAGATTTTGATTAGTGACAAGATGGTGACGTACCCGAGAAAGAATGTGGAGAAACGGTGCCCCAGGCAGCTGACGGTTCGCACACGTCCGACCTCGTCGTACTCGGTGGCGGCTCCGGCGGTTACGCGGCGGCATTTCGGGCCGCCGAACTCGGGCTGAGCGTCACCCTCATCGAGAAGGACAAACTCGGCGGCACCTGTCTGCACCGCGGCTGCATCCCCACCAAGGCGCTGCTACACGCGGCCGAAATTGCCGACAGCGCCCGAGACGGCGCGAAGTTCGGTGTCCGGAGCACGCTCGAGAGCATTGATATGCCCGGCGTACACAGCTACAAAGACAAGGTCGTTGGCGGCCTGTACAAAGGCGTGCAGGGCCTTTTCAAGCAGCACAAAATCAACGTCGTCGCGGCGGCCGGACGGCTGGTCTCCCCCACCGCCGTCGAGGCCGACGGGGTCACCTACGAGGGTCGGCACATCCTGCTGGCCACCGGTTCGGTACCCCGCACGCTGCCCGGGCTGCAACTAGACGGTGAGCGGATCATCACCAGCGACGACGCGCTCATCCTCGACCGAGTCCCCGAGAGCGTGGTAATCCTCGGTGGCGGCGTGATCGGCGTCGAGTTCGCGTCCCTGTGGCGCTCATTCGGGGCGGAAGTCACCATCGTCGAAGCGTTACCCCGTCTGCTGCCGACCGAAGACGCGAGCTCCTCCAAACTGCTGGAACGGGCGTTTCGGCGCCGCGGGATCACCGCGCACACCGGCGTACGCTTTGCCGGCGTCACCCGCACCGAAAACGGCGTCGTGGTCTCGCTCGAGGACGGCACCGCGATCGACGCGGAGCTGCTGCTCGTCGCGGTCGGCCGCGGACCGGTGTCCGAAGGCCTCGGCTACGAACAGGCCGGCGTCACCCTCGATCGCGGCTTCGTAGTCGTCGACGACTACTACCAGAGCAGCGTGCCGACGATCAGCGCCGTCGGCGACCTCATCCCCACACTTCAACTCGCGCACGCCGGCTTCGGCGAGGGCATCCTCGTGGCCGAACGGCTCGCGGGCGTGGCTGTCAGCCCGATCGACTACGCCGGGGTACCACGGATTACCTATAGCGAGCCGGAAGTCGCCTCGGTCGGCTACACCGAGGAACAGGCTGCACAAAAGTATGGTGCCGACGGGATCGAGTCGTTTGTGCTCAACCTCGCCGGCATCGGCAAGGCCCAAATTCTCGGTACGTCGGGGGCGACCAAGGTGATCCGCAAGAAGGACGGCCCGGTCATCGGCATCCATATCGTCGGCACGCGTGCCGGCGAGCTGCTGGCCGAGGGACAGCTGATCTATAACTGGGAGGCCTACCCCGAAGATGTCGCCCCGTTGATCCATCCGCATCCCACCCTCAGCGAGGCAATCGGCGAGGCGCACCTCGCCCTCGCCGGGAAGCCGCTGCACGTGCATCCTTAACCGATAACAACCCCACATATTTGTGATCACCGGCCGAGCCGGGTAAACATCAATAGCTCACGCGAATACTGCAACGAAGGAGACACCGAAGATGTCGGTCTCGGTAACAATGCCCGCACTCGGCGAGAGCGTCACCGAAGGAACCGTGACGCGCTGGTTGAAGAAGGAGGGCGACGAGGTCACGGCCGACGAGCCCTTACTCGAAGTATCGACCGACAAGGTCGACACCGAGATTCCTTCGCCCGCGTCGGGAACGCTGCAGAAGATCGTGGTCGGCGAGGACGAGACGGTCGACGTCGGCACCGAGCTTGCCGTCATCGGTGACGGTGCGGGCGCCCCGGCCGAGGAGACGCCCGACGACGACGCGCAAGCCGACGATACTCAGGCCAAACCGGCTCCAGCCGAACAACCGCAAGCCGAACAACCGCAAGCCAATGAGGCCACACCCGAACCGGAGCCAGCAGCCGAGCCGGCCACCGAAGAGCCCGCTGCCGCGCCCGCCACGGTCGCCGACTCCTCCGACTCGGGACCGGCCGAGGGCACGAATGTCGAAATGCCCGCACTCGGCGAAAGCGTCACCGAAGGAACCGTGACGCGCTGGCTCAAGAAGGTCGGCGAAGAGGTCGCCACGGACGAGCCGCTTCTCGAGGTCTCCACCGACAAGGTTGACACCGAGATCCCGTCACCCGCTGCCGGAACGCTGCTGGAGATTCGGGTCGACGAAGATGAGACGGTCGACGTTGGCACCGTGCTCGCGGTGATCGGCTCCGGCAGCGCTCCCGCGCCAGCCGAGCCGGCGGCGCCCGCTCCCGAACCAGCCGAACCGGAAGCTCCCGCTCCCGCACCTGCCGCTGAACCGGCCCCGGAACCTCAGGCCGCACCCGCACCTGCGCCAGAGCCCCAGGCCGCGCCCGACCCGGCACCACAAGCCGCACCGGCTCCCGCCGCGGCGCCACAAACGGCTCCCGCCGAGGCCACGCCTGCTCCTGCAGCGGCCCCCCGCGCCTCTGGATCAGACGGCGGCAACAGCTATATCACGCCGTTGGTTCGCAAACTCGCCACCGAACACGGCGTCGACTTGTCCACCCTCACCGGCACCGGTGTCGGCGGCCGCATCCGCAAGCAGGATGTGCTCGCCGCTGCCGCTCCCAAGGAAGCAGAGCCGGCCGCACCGGTTCGTAAGGAAACCGAGCCTGCGGGCACGCAAGGTCCGGGCGTCGGCAATGTCGACAACTCCGCGCTTCGCGGTACGACGCAAAAGATCACCCGGCTGCGCAAGCTGATCGCCAACCGGATGGTCGAGTCGCTCCAGGTCGCTGCGCAACTGACGACCGTCACCGAAGTCGATGTCACCCGCGTCGCGCACCTGCGGGATCGGGTCAAAGGTGAGTTCCAGTCCCGCGAAGGCGTGAAGCTGAGCTTCCTGCCGTTCTTCGCGTTGGCTGCCGTCGAGGCGCTTAAGGTGCACCCGGTCGTCAACTCCTCGCTCGATCTCGAGGCCGGCACGATCTCTTACCCCAACACCGAAAACCTGGGCATCGCGGTCGACAGCCACCGTGGCCTCGTCGTACCGGTCATCAAAGAAGCCGGAGATCTCAACCTGGCCGGACTTGCCCGCAAGATCGACGATCTCGCAGGCAAGGTTCGCGGCGGCACCGCCGGCCCCGACGACCTGACCGGGGGCACGTTCACGCTGACCAACACCGGAAGCCGCGGCGCGCTGTTCGACACGCCAATCATCAACCAGCCGCAGAGCGCGATCCTGGGCACCGGTGTCGTGGTGAAACGCCCGGCGATCGTCAACGATCCCGAGCTCGGCGAGATCATCGCGGTTCGCTCGATCGTCTACCTCGCACTGTCCTACGATCACCGGGTCGTCGACGGCGCGGACGCGGCACGGTTCCTCGGAACGATGAAGGAACGGCTAGAGGCCGGCAACTTCGAGGGCGACCTCGGCCTCTAGACCCGCGGTAGTCGTGACCGGCATCCGGGTTCAACCGCGACGGTTAGGCCGCTCGGATCGCGGTGTCGATCAGCCATCTGCCGGCGACGAGTTCGAGGGTGAGCGTCACCGCCTGCTCGTCTCGTCCGGCGTGTGATGTGGCGATACCGGTCGCCTCTACCAAGGCGTACGGCGGAATTCGGTCAGCGACGCTGAGAACCGCTGTCGGTCCAACGCGAGAGATGTCGTTGACGGCAACGAGTTCCGGGGCAAAACCATCGATTCGGGCACCGGAGTTGACGAGCATAGCGATCAGCGACAGATCCGCGGCGCGTTGCGGGGATGATGGAGTGTAAACGCGGTCGAGCGACTCCGCGGTCCGGCTGTCGATCGCACTTGCTCGCTCGACGTAGAGCGCGTTGAGGTAATCAGCCCACTGTGCCGGTGAAGCCGAGTTCGCATCAAACCCGTCCGGTCCACCGGTCGCATCGAGTGCCGCCGTGTCTTTGGGCTGCACCGGCTGATGCGCTGCAGCCGTCGGCACCGGGCCCCGCTGCGGGGCGCCGCCGCCCCACACCGTGCCTAACCACGCCGCAATCGCCACCAGCACGGCAACAATCGCAATCCCGGTCGCCGGTCCGGAAACAACACCGACCCGCGCAGGCCCGACGCGACGGTATCGACGCATCGACGTGCGGGCGGGCCTCGAGGCCGTTCGGTCCGCCGTGGGACCTGGTCGGGTACCCACCGGACGGTTGCGGCGTACTCGACTCCAGCGGCGACGGGCCGGCGTACGACGGTGCCGTGCGACGTACTCGGTCCGGTCTGGGCGATCAGACCCGGCGCTTGCCCGGATAGTCGCGGTCGCCTCGTCACAAGCCAACGGCTTGCAGTGCCGCACCAGGTCCGCACTCGGCTCCGGGTCGCAGGGATCGTCCCCGTCCGGCTCCGCGGCTGCGGCCGCCTCAAGGATCGCAGTCAGCTCGCTGGCGGCGTCATCCGTGCGGCGGTCCCCGGCCGAGCCCAACAGATCCATCCCGAGGCCGGCCAGCGATCGCACGTCGTCCAGAGCTCGGTCATCGCGGCTTCCGTCGCGAAGCCCGGCCTCCGCAGCGCCGATGAGGACCGCGCCGTCGTGACCGCGGCGCACTGTAGTCGCCCCAATCGAGCCGTGCGTCATTCCGGCGGCGTGCAACGCGTGCAACTGGCCCGCCACGGCGCAAAGCAACGCCGCGACATCCGTCGAAGACACCCGCGAGTCGAGCCTCGGCTCGGCCCTCAGGCCGGGCGCGTCGTACACCACGACCAGGTCGTCTCCGTGGCAGAAAAGCTGACGAGGCGCGGCGAGACCGGGGTGGTCGATGCCCTGGATGGCGGATGATCGCCATTCGGCCACCTCAACGTGACCGGCGTGACCGCGACTCCTGCGCAGGACGACCTCGGCACCGGTCGACACATCGATGCCCCGCCACGACTCCAGATCGCGGTCAGTGTCCTCGAGCACATCGGCTCGGTAGCCCGGCACCTTCCAACTCATGGCAGCCACGCTAGAGCGAACAGCGCGGTCGCGCGAAAAGTTATCCACAGCCACGAACGCGGGCCGACTGCGACCCCGAACCGGATCTCGGCACGCTCCTGTCTCAGCAGGCTCCTCGTTGTCGCGCTGAGATAGCCGTGACAGCGAGGAGGTGGGCGCGACAGGGGCCGACCGGCCGCGAGTAAGTTTGTCCGCATGACTGACGCTGACATCCGCCGCCTTGGACGCATCGACTACACCGTCGCGTGGGAGCTCCAGCAGCAACTACACGACGACCACGTCAACGGGCTACGAGGCGACACCGTGCTGTTGCTCGAGCACCCATCGGTCTACACCGCCGGCAAGCGCACCCGCCCCGAGAATCGGCCATCCGGCGACATACCCGTCATCGACGTCGACCGCGGCGGTGACATCACGTGGCACGGTGAGGGCCAGCTGGTCGGTTATCCGATCGTGCGACTGGCCGATCCGATCGACGTTGTCAAATATGTCCGTACCCTCGAAGGGATCCTCATCGAGGTGTGCGCGTCGGTCGGTGTCGAGGCCACTCGGGTCGACGGCCGCAGCGGCGTGTGGATCGTCGGCGACGGCCCTGATCGCAAGATCGCCGCCATCGGCGTACGAGTCGCGCACGGTGTGACGATGCACGGGTTCGCCCTCAACTGCAATCCCGACATGGCGGCATTCGGGCAGATCATCCCCTGCGGCCTTGCCGACGCGGAGGTGACGTCGCTGAGTCAGGAAACCGGACGCGAAGTGCCTATCGACGAGGTCATCGACCGCGTCGAAGTCGCGCTGCGCGAGTCGCTCACCACAAGCCCCGTATTCGCCCAGCCAGAGGTCGCTAGCCAACTACGAAGTTGACGAGTTTCCCTGGTACGACGATGATCTTGCGAATTTCCTTGCCGTCGATGGCGGCCGCGATCTTGTCGCTTGAGCGCGCCGCCGTCTCCATGACGTCACGGTCGGCGTCCGGCGCGATCTCGACGGTCGCACGGACCTTTCCGTTGACCTGCACCGGAATCTCGATCGAGTCGTCCTTCGCGAGCGACTCGTCCGCGACTGGGTAGTCCGCCCAGACGAGCGACTGGTCGTGACCGAGTCGCTGCCACAGCTCCTCGGCGATGTGTGGTGCCAGCGGCGCGAGCATCAGCACTAGCGGCTCCAGCAGCGCGCGTGGAGGTGACTCGGCGTACGTCGAGGTGATGTGGTTGTTGAGCTCGGTCAGCTTGGCGATCGAGATGTTGTAGCGCAACGTCGACATCCCGTCACGCACAGCGAGAATGATCTTGTGCAGCAGGCGAAGTGACTCATCGCTGATCTCGACGTCGGCCACCCGCAGGTCTCCGGTCTCCTCGTCGATGCAGTTGCGCCAGATGCGCTGCAACAACCGCTGCGGTCCGACAACGGCCTTGGTTTCCCACGGCCGGGACTGGTCCATCGGACCGGTAAACATCTCGTACAGCCGTAGCGTATCGGCGCCATACTGCTCGTACATCTCGTCCGGGCTAACCGAGTTCTTCAGGCTCTTGCCCATTTTGCCGTTGTCGCGGGTGACTTCGGCGCCGTCGAAGTAATACTTGCCGTCGCGTTCCTCTACCTCGCTTGCCTTGACATACATTCCACGCGCATCGGTATATGACGCGGCCAGGATGTAGCCCTGGTTAAACAGTCGCCGAAACGGCTCTTCACTAATGAGGTGACCGAGGTCGTGCAGCACCTTGTGCCAGAAACGCGCATACAGCAGGTGAAGTACGCCGTGTTCGACGCCACCTATATAGAGGTCCACGCCGCCGGTGTCACCCTCGTGCCGCGGCCCCATCCAGTATTCCTCAAGCGCTGGATCGACGAACCGCTCGCTGTTGGTCGGGTCGGTGTAGCGGATCTCGTACCAGCACGATCCGGCCCACTGTGGCATCGTGTTGAGCTCTCGGTGGTACTGCTTGGGCCCGTCGCCAAGGTCAAGAGTGACCGACGCCCACTCCGGTGCGCGGCCGAGCGGGGGTTCCGGTTCGCTGGACGCGTCCGTCGGATCCCCTGTCTTAGGGGCGAAGTTGTCGATTTCCGGCAGCTCTACCGGCAACATGTCCTCTGGTACGGCGACGGGCATCCCGGTCTCGTCGTACAAGATAGGAAATGGCTCGCCCCAGTAACGTTGACGGCTAAACAGCCAGTCGCGCAGCTTGTATGTCGTCGTCGGCTTGCCCAGTCCGCTCGCCTCGAGCCACTCGAACACGGCCTGTTTCGCTTCTGCGATAGGCATTCCGTTGATGTCCAAGGCGCCGTCTTCACGGACCGAGTTGATGGCCGGGCCGTCGCCGACGTACGCCTTGCCGTCGAAGTCCTCTGGAGGCTGCACGGTGCGCACGATCGGCAGGTCAAACTTCTCGGCAAACGCCCAGTCGCGTTCGTCCTGGCCCGGGACCGCCATGATCGCGCCGGTGCCGTAGCCCATCATCACGTAGTCGGCGACGAAAATGGGAATCGCCTTGCCCGTCAGCGGGTTTGTCGCGTAGGAGCCAACGAAAACACCGGTCTTCTCTTTATCGTCGCCCTGCCGGTCGATATCCGTACGAAGGCTGGATTTCACGATGTAGTCCGCGACGGCCTCGGTTGGACTGGACTCGCCGCCCTTCCATGCCTCCGGTACATCGTCGGGCCACGTCTTGGGCGTCAGCGCGCCAATCATTGGGTGCTCGGGAGCGATGACCATGAAGGTCGCACCGAACAACGTGTCCGGTCGCGTCGTGAATACCTCCAGATCACCTGCAGGAGTGGCGAAGCGTACGGCGGCGCCCTGCGAGCGGCCGATCCAGTTGCGCTGCATCGTCTTGATCTTGTCCGGCCAGTCCAGCCGTTCCAGATCCGCGATGAGACGGTCGGCGTACGTCGTGATCCGCATCATCCACTGCTTCATCGGACGCTTGAACACCGGGAAGTTACCGCGATCGCTGCGACCCTCGGGGGTGACCTCTTCGTTGGCCAGCACGGTGCCGAGCCCAGGGCACCAGTTGACCGGGGCCTCGCTGATGTAGGCCAGCCGATGAGCGTCGATGACGGTACGGCGCGAGACGTCGTCCAGGTCGGCCCAGGCCGCGCCGGCCAAGGCCGGGCCGTGTTCCTCGCCGATGGCCCGCTCACCCGACTCGAACTGCGCGATCAGCTCGTCGATATGGCGCGCCTTGCCCTGATCCTCGTCGTACCAAGAGTTGAAGATCTGCAGGAAGATCCACTGCGTCCACTTGTAATAGTCGACATCAGTGGTGGAGATCGAACGGCGCTGGTCGTGCCCGAGACCGAGTCGGCGCAGCTGCCGGCGATACGTCGCGATGTTGTTGTCGGTCGTGACGCGCGGATGCTGACCGGTCTCGACGGCGTACTGCTCCGCGGGCAGCCCGAACGCGTCGAAGCCCATCGTGTGCAGGACGTTGCTGCCGTTCATCCGCTGGAATCGCGCGTAGACGTCGGTACCGATGAAGCCGAGTGGATGCCCGACGTGCAGCCCCTCTCCCGAGGGATAAGGGAACATGTCGTTGACGAACAGGTGTGGCCGGTCCTTGACGCTTTCGAAACCATCACTGAGGTCGCCCACCGGGTTGGGCACATGGAATACGCCGCTCTCATCCCACCGGTCCTGCCACGACAGTTCGATGTCACTCGCGAGCGCCGCCGAATAGCGGTACGGCGGGATATCTGCGGTGTTATCAGTAGTCACTTCGTCAAGTCCTCTTCGTCTGGTGCGTCATCCGGCGATACGGTTCGAGGCACGAAAAAACCCCGCATATGCAGCGGGGTACGCCACACCCAGTGAGGGGAGCCATCGGCACCCGGTGGGACGCGTGTATGCCGCCCTACCTGGCAGTGCTATCGCCGTACTGAACACATGGACCAAATCATATCGCGGAGCGAATTACGCCCAGGACTGGTTAGATGGAGCAAGTACCGCCACTTCTGAAGGGACCACGCATGCTCGGACGTCGTAACAACACTGATGCAGTCATAGATGATGTGAACGAGAAACTTGGCGACGCCAAATCTGCACTCACCACCAAGCTCGGCGACGCGAAAGACATCGCGAGCGACGTAGCGAAAACCGCGCGCGAGTCGTTCAGCCCCGTCGTTGCCGACGCGCGGCACGCCGCGAGCGGGGTGGCCAAGTCGGCCCGTGAGTCATTCAGCCCGGTCGCCTCCGACGCGAAATCGGCCGCCACCGATGTCGCCAAGACCGCTCGCAAGTCTCTGTCACCGGCCGTCGACTACGTCAAGGACCACGTGTCCGAGGCACGCGACCAGTTCGCCGAGTCACGCGCCGACGCCGCCGCCATCGCGAAGGACCGCGCCGGATCGGCTAAGGACACCGCCAAGGTCACGGTCAAGGAAGCCCGCAAGGCCGCCCGCGAGCAGGCTGTCGCCGCCATTGCCGCCCTCAACGAAGCGAAGGAGGCCGCACGCGACGAGGCCAAGAGCCGCAAGAGCGACGCCAAGAAAGCCGCGAAGAAGGTCACCAAGAAGCAGAAGAAGAAGCTGCTGAAGGCCTCGGACAAGGCCCAGCGCGCCGCCGAGAAGCAGGCCAAGAAGGCGAAGCCACAGAAGAAGCGGCGCAAGTGGCCGTTCCTGCTCGTTGGCGCCGGCGTCGCCGCCGTCGCGGTCCGCAAGGCGACCGCCGACCCGGGCGTGACCTGGCAGGAACCGAGCCGTCCGGTGACTCCTCCCACACCGTCTACGACACCCAGCGCCACTGCACCAGCCGCCACCCCGGCTCCATCGACGCCGGGCGCGCCAGCGGCTCCGTCGACGCCGGGTGCGCCAGCGGCTCCCGCAGCGCCGACCAGCCCACCCAAGGACGGCGCACCCAAGGACGGCGCACCCAAGGACGGCGGGCCAGCGGCCGACAGCTCTCCGAAGCCGACCGACGTACCGCCGAAGCACGACGGAACAGACACCAAGTAGCGCGTCCACCGCAGGGCAGCACACAACGATTGGAACGTAAGGTCAACGCGTGACTTCCATACAGCCGGAAGGGCGCAAACTACTGCGCCTTGAGGTTCGCAACTCCGAAGTACCCATCGAGCGCAAACCGGAATGGATCAAGACCCGGTTGCGCACAGGTCCCGCCTACACCGAGCTGAAATCGCTGGTGAAATCGCAGGGCCTGCACACGGTGTGTGAGGAGGCTGGCTGTCCCAACATTTTCGAGTGTTGGGAGGACCGCGAGGCAACGTTCCTGATCGGCGGCGACCAATGCACCCGGCGCTGCGACTTCTGCCAGATCGACACCGGCAAGCCGGCGCAGTTCGATCGCGAGGAACCGGGGCGCGTCGCGGACAGCGTCCAACAGATGGGCCTGCGTTACGCGACCGTCACCGGCGTCGCCCGCGACGACCTTGATGACGAGGGCGCGTGGCTCTACGCCGAGACTGTGCGGCAGATCCACGAACGAAGCGCCGGCACCGGCGTCGAGATCCTCGTGCCGGACTTCTCAGGCAAACCCGAGCTGATCGGGCAGGTCTTCGACGCCGAGCCGGAGGTCTTTGCGCACAATGTCGAAACCGTCCCGCGGATCTTCAAACGGGTCCGGCCGGCATTTCGCTACGACCGTTCGCTCGGTGTCATCACGCTCGCGCGCGACGCCGGAATGGTGACGAAGTCCAACCTCATCCTCGGTATGGGCGAGGAGCCTGCCGAGGTCAGTGCGGCGCTGCGCGACCTGCACAACGCGGGATGCGACCTGATCACGATCACGCAGTACTTGCGCCCGTCGCCGCGCCACCATCCGGTGGACCGTTGGGTCAAGCCACAGGAGTTCGTGGACCTCGCCGCCGAAGCCGAGGACATCGGCTTTGCCGGCGTGATGTCCGGTCCCCTGGTCCGTTCGTCGTACCGCGCCGGACGCCTGTGGGCGCAGGCGATGATGCGCCGTGGACGACCGATCCCCGAACACCTAAGTCACCTGGCCGAGAAGGCCACCTCGCCTGCGTTGCAGGAGGCGTCCTCGCTTGTCCGCCGCTGACCGACGGCGATCTGGCGCACAGGCGGCTCACCGGGTGGCCGGCTGAAGTCCTGATAGCCACCGACGGCGAGTGATGGCAGACGAGCGACTAGAATCGGAGTCCTTATGGCGAAGCAATCCACCACCCCCCAGACCGGCTCCAAGCTGGGCTCCCGGTTCGGCAAGAAATCCGCGCCCAAGTCGGGCAGCAAGAAGGCCAAAGCGCCGAAGGTCAAGAAGCAGCGCTTTGCGCGCGTGCGTGAACTGTGGCAGGCATACAAAATGCTCAAGCCACAGGACCCGCGGCTACCGTTTTGGATCCTGCTGGCAGCAATCGGCAGTGCCGTCATCGTGTACGCCGCGTTCACGCTGTTCACGTCCAACTTCTTCTTCGGCATCGTGCCGGCACTGCTGGTCGCATTGCTGGCTGGACTCTTCGTCTTCTCCTTCCGCGCCCGACGCACTACCTTCGCGCAGGCCGAGGGCCAGGCCGGCGCCGCGCCGTGGGCGATGAAGCAGATGCGCGGCGACTGGAGAGTCACCGAAGGCGTCGCCGGCAACGCGCAGTCCGACCTGGTGCACCGAGTGATCGGCCGCGCCGGCATCGTGTTGGTAGCCGAGGGTAATCCCCATCGCCTCAAGTCTCTGCTCGCGCAGGAAAAGCGCCGCCTCTCCCGGGTTGTCGGTGACACCCCGATCTACGACATCCACGTCGGCAACGACGAGGGACAAGTACCGCTCAAGAAGCTCAACAGCCACATTATGAAGTTGCCGCGCAATATCCAGGCTGCCGAGGTGCGCACCCTGGCCAAGCGGCTTCAGGCAGTCGGCGCGCCGAAGATGCCGGTACCGCACGGGCCGCTGCCGAAGGGGCGCCAAATGGCGGTCAACTCCCGTCAGCTCCGTCGCCGCAGCGGCTAGGCTTCAGTCGTTGACGACCGTGGTGCCGACCGCCTTGTCGTGCAGCCCTCGCCGGTCGCCATCGCTAATCACGGCCGGCACCACGATCATGGTCAATACGGTGCGCACCGCCGCTCGCCACAGTCCCAGCTGCTTACCTTCGCGGTCGGTGGCCAGCCGGATCCGGGTCGCCATCATCCCCGGCGTACGTCCAAGAAACGCCGACGACAAGGTGTAAATCACGAAGAACGTCAGCAGGCTCCAGTTCTGCGGCAGATCAGGAACCGTGAAGATCCAGGTGATTGCCCCGGCGATCACCGCGTCAATGACAAACGCACCAACCCGCCGGCCATAAGTTGCAACGGACGTCGGTCCCTCTTGGGGAAGGCCAAGGTTCTGGCCGGGGTACGGGGTGGTGGGCATGTGCACTAGCGTATTCGGCACAACGGAGTAACCGGGTTCACACTCGTTTCCGCAGGTCGCGGACGCGCCGTAACGCGACGGAAACAAGCAAGTGACCAAGGAGCAACGACCAACCTCTATTCTCGAACACGACCACCCACCACCGCGGAGGATTGATGTTTAGCTCAAAGGAAGAGTTAGTTAGCTATATCGAGAAGGAGGACGTCAAGTTCGTCGACGTTCGCTTCTGCGACCTACCTGGGGCGATGCAGCACTTCACGGTGCCCGCCGAGGACTTCGGCGCAGACACCTTCGAGGAAGGACTCGGGTTCGACGGCTCTTCGATCCGCGGTTTCCAGGAGATCCACGAGTCGGACATGTTGCTGCTGCCGGACATCGGCTCTGCAACGATCGACCAGTTCCGTGCGGCCAAGACCCTCCTGATCAACTTCTTTGTGCATGATCCGATCACTCGCGAGCCCTACTCCCGCGACCCGCGCAACATCGCTCGCAAGGCCGAGGAATACCTCGCCAGCTCCGGCGTTGCCGATCAGGCCTACTTCGGTGCTGAGGCCGAGTTCTACATCTTCGACTCCATCCGCTACGACACGACAATCAACTCGGCGTACCACCACATCGACTCCGAAGTCGGCTCCTGGAACACCGGTCGTGAGGAAGAGGGTGGCAACAAGGGCTACAAAGTACGCGGCAAGGGTGGCTACTTCCCTGTCGCGCCGTACGACCGCTACGGCGACCTGCGCGACCAGATGATGATCAACCTGCAGGAGGCTGGATTCATCATTGAACGCGGACACCACGAGGTCGGCACCGGCGGGCAGTCCGAGATCAACTACAAGTTCGACACCCTGCAGCGCGCCGGCGACCAGCTGATGCTGTTCAAGTACATCATCAAGAACACCGCGTGGGCGGCCGGCAAGACGGTCACCTTCATGCCGAAGCCACTGTTCGGCGACAACGGTTCGGGCATGCACACCCACCAGAGCCTGTGGCAGAACGGCAAGCCGCTGTTTCACTCCGAGACCGGGTACGCCGGGCTGTCGGACACGGCGCGCTACTACATCGGCGGCCTGCTGCACCACGCACCTAGCCTGCTTGCCTTCACCAACCCGACGGTCAACTCCTACCACCGGCTGGTACCCGGCTACGAGGCTCCGATCAACCTGGTCTACTCGCAGCGCAACCGGTCGGCGTGCATCCGCATCCCGATCACCGGCGCCAACCCGAAGGCGAAGCGCGTCGAGTTTCGCGTGCCGGACCCGTCGGCCAACCCCTACCTCGCGTTCGCCGCGCAGATGATGGCGGGCCTCGACGGCATCCGCAACCGCATCGAACCGGCCGAGCCGATCGACAAGGATCTCTACGAACTGCCGCCGGACGAGGCTGCAGCCGTCGACCAGGTCCCAGCCGACCTGCCCGCCGTACTCGATGCACTCGAGGCCGACCACGACTACCTGCTCGAAGGTGGCGTATTCACCGAAGATCTGATCGAGACGTGGATCCGCTACAAGCGTGAGAACGAGATCGACCCGATCCGACTGCGTCCGCACCCGCACGAGTTCGAGATGTACTACGACATCTAGCCCAACCGTCAATTAGCGGGAAGGTTTGGTGCGCTGAGCGCATCAAACCTTCCCATTAGGGCTGTATCTGCTGGATCGCACTCGCGAGGTGCGCGGCGTCGCGTACGACGAGGTCCGGCTGGTAGTACTCGTTGCCGAAAGGCCGTTCTCGGCGATCGACGAACGCCGTACGCATCCCGGCCGCCTTCGCGCCAATGCAGTCGAATGCATGATTAGCCACGAACAGCACTTCCGCCGGTTCCACGCCGGCCAGCCGCGCGGCCGTGCGGTACGTCGAATAGTGCGGCTTGAACTTTCCGGCCTCGGCCACCGAGACCACGCGGTCCCAGAGGTGCTCGGTGCCGGAGAACGGTACGCCGGCGGCAAGCATGTCGGGATCGCCGTTCGAGAGAATGACCAGGCGAAGCCCGGCATCCTTGACGGTCGTCAATGCCTGTACGACGTCCGGGAACGGATCCAGCCGCTCGATCTGAGCCACCAGTTCGTTGACCTCGTCCATCGTGTGGTCGATCTCCGCGCGGGTCAGCGTGTAGTCGACCGCTTGTCGACCGATCTCGCGGTAGGAAATGTGCGGCTGGTCGAGTAACGCGTCAATCATCGAGTTCTCGAAATGCGTACGCCGCCACCACGTCACTAACCGGTTCGGCGGGTTTTCGGTGTAGCCCTTCGAAGCCAGGTACGGCGTAATCGCCCTCGTCAGCCCGTCCTGCATGTCGACGACCGTGCCGTAGAAGTCGAACATGAGCACCTTTACGCCCGCGAGCGCTTCACTGTTGATTGCCATACGCGCCAGCCTACGACCTACTCAAATTCCCAGAGCGTCAAGTTGCCGCGGATCGCCTGTCGAGTTCTCGCGGATCTCCGTTAGCCGGGCAGCGATAGGTAGCGTGGGTTGTCGACGGTCATACGCGCCTCGACGCCGAAACGCACCGCATCGAGCACCTGTTCATCGGCCGGATCGACTGCTCCGTCGCGGATCGCGTATGCGAACGCGGGCTCGCTGTCATAGCCAAGCGCAGCGAGGCGGGCGGCATACTCGGAGCGCAGCTGGTCCCCGACCAGCACCTCGCGCCTGACCACCGAGACGGCGTTACCCGCGACCCGGTCGAGGTACGCGGGCACGTCGCTGCCAGATCGGCCCTTGAGATAGTCGCCGAGCACCTCGAGCAGCTGGTTGGCCGTAGGGTCGTCGAAGACCGGATCCGGAGTACCTTCGGCCGATTTGATCGGGTCGATGACCTCGTGCGGTTTAGTCAGACCCAGCGCCAGCAGTACGTCATGCTCGTTTTCACTGAACCGGCGGCCGATCATGGCCAGCTCGAGCGACGGCTCGGACCCGGACAGGTGACGGTTGGCTTGCCGACGGCAGATCACGCCCCAGCGGATCGTGCCGTGAACCTCCCACCACTGCAACGTCTCCAGGTCGGGACGGCTGCCGCTGATCTCGGCGTAACCATCTAGGAGCTCCTCGCGGGTGCCGAACCCCCCGACGACCGGCGCCGCGCCAAAGCGCCACGCCTTGACGCACACCCAACCGAGGTCCTCGATGGGATCGCCGATGTGCACGAGCTCCCAGTCCAGTACGCCGGCCACGCCCGCGTGGTCGATCATCAAATTGCCGTGCCGGAAGTCGCCGTGTACGACGGTGCTGGTCCCCTGCTGCGGACGGTGCTCCCGCAGCCAACGCCATGCGAGCTCGAACGCCGGCGACGGCACACCGCTCGCCCGGTACTCCTGCTCGAGCGAGTCAAACGCGTCGACCTCCTGGAGGCCGGGGACTGACTCACGCGGGATCTGATGGATTCGCGCGATGATCTGGCCCAGTGACCTCGCCAGGCCATCACGTGCGCCGGCCCACTCGGGGTCGCGCAAGATCTTGCGTGGGATGGTCTCACCGTCGAGCTTCTCCATCAAGACGTACGGCGAGCCAACGCCATTGCTCGCGTCACCGTGGTCAACGACTTCTGGCACGGGTACGCCGGCGCGTTTCGCGCTGGTGAGCACGGCAGCTTCGCGGGCCATCTGTTCCGGCCGAGGCGCCGCGGGTGGATCACGGCGCAGGATCAGCCCGCGCGTAGTGCCGTCGGCGAACCGGGCCGTCATCGACCAGATATCCCGGCTTGCGCCCATCGTCAATGGCTGCAGATCCTCGACGACAACGCGGCCGTCGAATACCTTTCCAAGCCGGGTCTGCAGTGCGGCGGCCAGCACCTCGGCCTCGTCGCTATTCGCCATCTTCATCCATTCACTTGCCGTAACCTACTGCGTCGAGCGCTACGCGCTGATATCTCTCGATGACCTCATCGACCGAGTCCGGGCCATCTGACCGAAACCACATCGCGACCGCCGTACACGCCGAGGAGATGAATCGCGCCGCCTCGTGCGGGTCCTTGGTGTGGAACACGCCCTTTGCCACGCCGTCCTGCACGACCCGATTGAACATCCGCTGCTGAGTATCGCGTTTGGACACCGTCAGAGCGAGCGCCGCCGGGCTGAGGCTGCGCAGCTCAGAGTTACCGATCTGGCTCTCCCGCGTGCCCATCGCGTGGCTTCCCACGTGCACCCGAATCACGGCCATCAGTCGTGCGACCGGATCGTTGGGGGCCTCGAAAAGGGCCTCTTCGGTCGCGGTGATCAGCCCGTCCATGGCACGGTTCATTATTGTCACGAGCAGGTCTTGTTTGGAGCTGAAGTGGTTGTACAGCGAGCCCGGACTGACCCCTGCGGCTAAGGCGATGTCACGCACCGACGTACCGTGGTAGCCGCGCGTGCCGATGACTTGTACGGCGGCGCTGAGGATTGCGGCCGCGGTCGGCTCGTCGTCCGGCAGAAGGAGCGTCGTCGTACGCAGCTTCGGCGGCACGCTAACGATGCCTTCTTGAGATGAACATACGGTCAGTCTAACCTACGCGTGAACGTTGTTGTACCCAAAAACTTCCTATGCGACACCATTGTCGTAATTCTTCACACAGAGTATGTTCGATGAACAAGTGTTCAAACCTAATCGGCAACATCTTCTGGGAAGGCTATTACCTTGGATTCGCAGATCTCCCCCGACGTCGGCAACTTCCCTTTCGGGTTCACCGGACGGAAGGGCTGATCGTGTCGGTGTCGATCGACGCCGCTCGGCGAATGTCGCTCGGCGAGCAGTTCGCGCGGCGCGCGCGTAAACACCCTGAGCGGCCGGCGTTCAGCTTCGGTGACGTGCACCGCACGTACGGCGAGATGGACAGCCGGATCACCCGTCTCGCGCGCGGACTGCAGTCGTTGGGCGTGGGACGAGGTGACCGGGTCGCGGTGTTCATGCAAAACCGCCTCGAGGTCATCGAGTCGTACTTCGCGATCGTGCGGCTCGGCGCGATCGCGGTCCCGGTCAACTTCCGGCTGACCCCGCACGAGGCGCAGTACGTCGTGGAGAACTCCGGTTCGCGGGTGCTGCTCGCCGACGACGTACTGGCCGCGGACGCCGCGGCGGTCCGCGACGCACTCGATCAGGACGTGCAGTTGGTGGTGTGCGGCGGCGACCACGATCGGGTCGGCGCGCTGGCCTATGAGGCAGTGCTTTGCGGCGACGACAGCGATCTTGGGATCGACGTCGATGAGAACGACCCGGCGTTCATCATGTACACCTCGGGTACGACCGGCCGGCCGAAGGGCGCGGTCATCACGCACATGAACCTGATGATGAACTCGATGACCGCTATGGTCGGGCAGGACATCGCCACCGACGGTGAAGTGTGGCTGTCCGGGTTGCCGTTGTTCCACATCGGCGGCCTCAACGGCATTCTGAACTACGTGATGGCCGGCGGGCACACGATCTTGATGCCGTCGGGCAACTTCGCTGCCGAAGACGTGGTCGCGCATTTCGAGCGCGACAAGGTCACTTCCTGCTACTTCGTGCCCACGCAGTGGAAGGAGATCTGCGCGGTGCCCGGCGTGACCGAGCGCGCGGCGTCATTACGACGGATCTCCTGGGGCGCGTCGATCGCTCCGCCCTCGGTGCTGCAGGCGATGGCGGATGCCTTTCCTGGTACGCCGAACTTCAACATGTTCGGACAGACCGAGATGAGCTCGGTGACGTGTGTGTTGCGCGGCGAGGACGCGATCCGCAAGATGGGCACGGTCGGGACGCCGGTGCCCGACGTGGAGGCGCGGATTGTCGATGAGGACATGAACGATGTGCGGCAGGGCGAGGTCGGTGAGATCGTGTACCGCGGGCCGACGGTGATGAAGGAGTACTGGCAGAACGCCGAGGCCACGGCCGAAGCGTTTCG
Source organism: Antricoccus suffuscus (assembly GCF_003003235.1). Lineage (NCBI taxonomy): Bacteria > Bacillati > Actinomycetota > Actinomycetes > Geodermatophilales > Antricoccaceae > Antricoccus > Antricoccus suffuscus. The sequence continues at coordinate 48,814 of NZ_PVUE01000010.1, read as the reverse complement.
CGGTGGCTGGTTCCATTCCGGTGACTTGTGCGTGATGGACGAGGAAGGATTCATCACCGTCGTGGACCGGGCGAAGGACATGATCATCTCCGGCGGCGAAAACATCTACTGCGCCGAGGTCGAGGCCGCGATCGACGCGCATCCGAAAGTCGCCGAGGTCGCAGTCGTCGGTACGCCGCACCCGAAGTGGGTGGAGACGCCGGTCGCGTACGTCGTACCGACGAATCCGGCCGACCCGCCGACCGAGGATGAGGTCATCGCGTGGTGCCGGGAACGGCTCGCGTCGTACAAGAAGCCGTCGGCGGTGATCGTCGCCGATGTACTGCCCCGCAATGCCAGCGGCAAGGTCCAGAAGTTCAAGCTGCGTAACAGCGCCGCGGCGCCGCGCCCGTAGGTCAGCGCTCGGTGTTGATCTTCCGCATGATCACCCGCAGCGTGCGGTTGCGGATCTGACCGGGGATCTCGTCGATGTGGTGGCTGCTCAATGCCACAGCGAGCCGGCCGATGTCCCGCGCGCTAATCCCGTCCGCGAGCCACAGCAGCCGGCCCCCAGGAACAAACAGCACCAGCTCCGCACCGGGTCTGCTCAGCGCGCTGTACTTGACGTTAGCCGCGTAGATGCCGCCACTGATGTCGCGCACGGCGTACGACGCGGTGTGCGCCTCCGGTCGCCGTACGACCCGCGAGATGGTCTCATCCCCGAGCGCCACGACGGCACCGGTGCCCAGCCGAAACATGAACCACAACAGCACCACACCAAGTGGTATGCCGATGACGGCGAGCAGCCCGGCCGCGTCGTGAGACGGCTCCCCCGTGACCAGCGACCAGATCAGGTACGCCGACGTACCAAGGATCAATACCAGACCCAACAGTGTGATGGTCAGGTTGTCCCGCCAGGGCCGGTTGCGCACCACCAGCGGCGACTCATCGGTGTAAGGGTTGGGCACTGCCTGCATGGGCACGAGCTTCGGGGTACGTTCGGCGGGTTGCTCCACCCGCCCAACCTATCGCTCACGTAAGAATGAGTTATGCCGACTGCACCATCTGACCTTCGCCACGCGCTAGCCGACCTTGTTGCCACGCGTGGTGTGGTGACCTTGACCGGCGCCGGAATGAGCACCGACTCAGGCATCCCGGACTATCGCGGCCCGGATGCGGTCCCCCGCACTCAGATGACCTTTCAGGAGTTCGCCGCTAGCGAGACGGCCCGCCAGCGCTACTGGGCACGCAGCTATGTCGGTTTCGCAAAGTTCCGCCGCGCCGACCCCAACGCCGGGCATGTCGCGCTGGCTAAATTGCAGACGTTCGGCTTCGTCGACGCCGTCATCACTCAAAACGTCGACGGCCTGCACGAGGACGCCGGCAGTTCGCCCGTGATCGACCTGCACGGGCGGATCAGCGAGGTCATCTGCCTGAACTGCGGGACCGTATCGTCGCGCGAGTTCTTGCAGTCCAGGTTCACCGCAGCCAATCCCGGTTTTCTCGAACAGTACGACGGCGCGGCTGCGCCGGATGCCGACGCCGACATCGAAGACACCGACTCGTTTTACACTCAGCCGTGCCTGATCTGCGGCGGCGTGCTCAAACCCAACGTCGTGTTGTTTGGCGAGAACGTCGCTAAACCGAAGGTCGAGCACTGCCGCGACCTGGTCGAAGCCGCGACCGGACTGCTCGTGCTCGGCTCCAGCCTGCACGTGCAGTCCGGGCTGCGTTTCGTGCGCTGGGCGTCACGCAGCGGCATCCCGGTCGCGATCGTCAATCGGGGCGCGACCCGCGGCGATGAGTTCGCGGATGTCCGAATCGAGTCCGGCTGCAGCGAGACCCTCGCCGTACTCATTACCGACCTACAGATCCCTCAGGTCTCGTAGAACAGCTTTTCGGCAACGGCACGCGCGTGCCGGGTAACCCGGTGATAGTCGTCGAGGAACTGGCCGGCACCGACGTCCGTGGGGTAGCCGAGAATTCGCGCGACGGCGACCAGATCCCTTGCATGATGGGGAAGTTGGTCGGAGGCCTTGCCCTTGATGAGCATGTTGGCATCGCGGCACTGAGAAACCAACCGCCATGACTCTTCCAGGGCATCCGCATCATCCGGGTCGATCAACTCTGCCTGCACCGCGGCATCCAGCGCAGACAGCGTGCCCGTGGTCCACAGGCCGTGATGTACGGCCGCATGCTGCAGTTGCAACAGCTGCACCGTCCACTCGATATCGGCCAACCCGCCGCGCCCCAGTTTCAGATGCGTGGTCGGGTCCGCGCCGCGCGGCAGCCGCTCATTATCCACACGCGCCTTGATCCGCCGTATCTCGCGAAGCTGCGCATCATCGATACCGCCCGTGGGATAGCGGATGGGGTCGATCAGCTGAAGGAAACGCGCCCCGAGTACGTCGTCGCCGGCGACCGGGCGAGCGCGTAGCAGTGCTTGCGCTTCCCAGATCTGCGACCAGCGCGCGTAGTACTCGGCGTACCCGGACAGCGATCGCACCAGCGCGCCTTGCTTGCCCTCGGGCCGCAGATCGGCGTCCAAGCCGAGGGCGGGGTCCGGCCCCGGCTTGCCCAGCATGCGGCCCATCAGCTCAACGGTCCGGTTCGCGATCTTGGCCGCGTGTACCGGATCGGCGCCCTCGACCGTGTCATAGACGTAGATGACATCGGCGTCAGAGCCGTAGGACAGCTCCTGGCCGCCGTACCGACCCATACCGATCACCGAGACCACGCACGGGTACTCGTCGACAGAAATACCGAGGTCTCCGGCGACCTCGCGCATGGCTACGAACAGGCCCGCACGCACGGTCGCGTCGTTGAGCGCGCACAGCGCATTGCCGACTTGGTCGATGTCGGCGTACCCCAAAAGGTCCGCGGCGGCGATCCGCACCAGTTCGCCGCGGCGCAGTGACCGGATCGCCGAGATCGCGTCGTCAGAGGTGGTGGCGCGCTGTGCGGCACCGCGCATCTTGATCTCCAACGCGGCGACCATCCGCGGCTGCAAATGAGACACCTCAGCGAGCATCTGGATTGCCTCGGGCGCGCGGCCAAACAGCGATGCGATGTAGCGGCTAGAGCCGAGCAAGTGCGCGAGCCGTTCCGCAACGGCACCTTCGTCGCGTAGTAACCGCAGGTACCAAGGGGTGTGCCCCAGCTGCTCGGACACCTGGCGGTAGGCCAAAATGCCCGCGTCCGGATCTGCTGAATCGGCAAACATCGCCAGCATCGTCGGCAGCAAAATCCGTTGCATGGCAGCGGTCCTGCTTGTGCCCGCGGTGAGTACCTCGACATGTTTGAGTACGCCGTCTGGCCGCTCGAACCCAAGAGCGCGCAACCGATCGACCGCCGCCTCAGTGGTCAGCCGCATCGCTTCTCCCGGCAACGCGGCGACCGCGGTCAGCAGCGGGCGATAGAAGACTTTTTCGTGGAGGCGGCGTACCTCGCGGGCATGGTTGGCTCGATCCTTCAGAAGCGCCTTGGCTTCGTCCCCCGACCCGCTGACGCCGTAGCCGAGCGTGCGGGCGATAGGCCGTAGATCCTCTGCCGTGTCCGGCAGCAGATGGGTACGTCGCAGCCGCTGCAGCATAAGCCGGTGCTCCAAGATGCGCAGGAATCGATACGAGTCGCTGAGCGAGGAGGCGTCGGTGCGACCGATGTAGCCGCGGTCGGAAAGCGCCTGAATCGCCTCGAGCGTCGCGGCCGGGCGGATCGCGCTATCGGTGCGCCCGTGCACCATCTGCAGCAACTGCACCGAGAACTCGATGTCCCGTAGGCCGCCGGGACCGAGCTTGAGCTCCCGGCTCGCGATGTTGTCGTTGAGGTTTTCCTCGACTCGGCGCCGCATCGCCTGCACGTCCTCGACAAAACCGTCCCGCTCGACAGCCGTCCAGCACTGCGCCGCGATCTCGTCGGTGTACTGCGCACCAAGGGCGGCATCGCCAGCCATCGGACGGGCTTTGAGCAGCGCCTGGAACTCCCAGGTGCGCGCCCAGCGCTGGTAGTAGGACCGATGCCCATCCATGGTGCGCACCAACGCGCCGGACTTGCCTTCCGGGCGTAGTGCTGCGTCAACTTCCCACGCGACATCGCCGCAGATCCGCATCATCTCGCTGGCCCAATGGGCGGCGTTGCGCAACGCGTCGGTCTCCGAGAATGACCCAATCGGCTCCCCGACGAAGATCACGTCGACGTCGGACAGGTAGTTGAGCTCGTGCGCCCCGCATTTGCCCATCGCGATCACACTCAGCCGGACACCCTCGGCACGCTCGGCCAACTCTGCGGCGGCAACGCTGAGAGCGGTCTGCACGAGCGCGTCTGCCATGACCGACAACCGATCGGCGACCTCTTCGACGGACGCCTCCCCAACTAGGTCACGCGCCGCCACCTCCAGCAAACATCTCTTGTACGCCAGACGAAGTAGCGATACTGCCTCGGTACCAGTAGTACTGGCCAGAGTGCCGCCCGAGCCGGTATAGGGATCGGCGAGGTCCGCGCCGACGCAGCGCGCAATGTCCTCAATGAGCCGGTCCTGGTCGGGGATTTCAAGTAACAGTCGCCATTGGTCACCGTTAGCGATCAACCAGTCGCCCAACGCACGCGATGCCCCGAGCACGGCGCCCAGTCGGGCGGTGAATCCGGCGTTGTCGCGCATCGCGGGTATCAGCGCGGCGCCCTCGGCGGTCTCGCTCAGCCGCAACACGCTGAGGACCGCTTCGTCCGGGTCGCCGGTCGCGGCGAGCGCGGTGACGACCTCGCGTGCGGCGTCGTCGACGTACTCCCCGCCGTCCTTGGTCAGCCCCAACTCGTCGAGGAAGCGAATCGTGCGCTCCGCGTCGATGAAGCCGAGTCGGGACGCGTTATTAGGCCGCCTGCGCCGCGTGTCCGGGGCCACTACCGGTCGTCTTCCGCGGCCGCGTGGGAACCGACCTCCCGAGATGCCTTTGCGGCGATGTCGACGAACTTTGCGATGAACGGCGCCCAGACACCGGGCATGTCCTCGTGGTAGCGCACGGCCCGCTCAATCATGCCGTCGACGTCGTAGCCCTTCTGTTCAAGGCGGTCGCGTCCGACCTCGAACCACTCGGCATACGTCTGTGGTTCGGTCTCGATGTGGAACTGCATGCCCCACGCGTTGTCACCGATCCGGAACGCCTGGTTTTGGTACACCGCACCGGTCGCCAGAAGCGTCGCGCCCGGGGGAAGCACGGTTACGACATCACCGTGAAACTGCATCACGTCCGGCGTCATCGGCAGGTCGATAAAGAGCGGGTCCTGGTACGACGCATCGCGCCGCGCGACCAGACCGTGACCTAGCTCCTTGCCCTGGTCACCGCGCTCGACGGTGCCTCCGCCTGCTATCGCGAGCAACTGCGATCCCAGACATACAGCCAACGTGGGCACCTTCTGCGAGATCGCGGTGCGCAGCATGTCGAGACTGGCCTGGCGCCACGGGAAATGCTCGTCGTCCACCCGCTGCGCGACCTGCTGCCCACCGAGCATCAGGATGCCAGCGTACGGCGAGAGGTCGGTCGGCAGTGGTTCGCCCGCGTGCGGTTTGACTACGACGTACGACGCGCCGGCCGCACTGAGCCAGTCAGCGAGCCGCTCCGGCGGGTTGCTCGCATCATGCTCGACGATGATGAATGGCTTGTCGGCATCGGGCGCGGTAGCGGCATCAGAGATAGGCACGTGGTCAGTCTACGGTCTGCGCGAGGCGTCGTTGGGCGGCCACGTGGACGAGGAACGCCCGCGTAAGTCATGACTCGTGACGCGCTTGCTGTGGCTGCTCACTGCGCTAGAGAACCGGCAGGAACTCGTCGAGCTCGAACGGAGTGACCTGCGCACGGTAACGAAGCCATTCAACGTTCTTGTTCGACAGGAAATAGTCGAACACGTGCTCGCCGAGGATCTCTGCGACGAAGTCGGACTCCTCCATCAGTCCCAGCGCCTCCCCCAGATTGTGCGGCAGGTCGCGGAAGCCGAGCGCCTTTCTCTCGGCCGGGGTCAGCAGCGACACGTCCTCATCGGCGCCCGGCGGCAGCTGGTACTCCTCTTCGATGCCCTTGAGCCCGGCGCCGATCAGGACCGCCAAGGCCAGATAGGGATTACAGGCTGGATCGGGTGAACGCACCTCAAGCCGCGTCGAGCTGGCCTTGCCGGGGTTGTAGAGCGGGACCCTGATCAGAGCCGACCGGTTGGCGTGACCCCAGCACACCCAGGCCGGCGCCTCGGACGTCGTTGTGCTCAGCTCGCTAGCGTAGAGCCGCTTATAGGAGTTGACGAACTGGTTGGTCACCGCGGTGATCTCGGTCGCGTGCTTGAGAATCCCGGCAATGAAGTATCGCGCGGTCTTCGACAGTGTCAGTTCGTCCGTCGGGTCGTGAAAGGCGTTGCGGTCGCCCTCGAACAGCGAGATGTGGGTGTGCATCCCGGAGCCCGCGTGGTCGGTAAAGGGCTTCGGCATGAACGAGGCATACACGCCCTCATCGAGCGCGACCTCTTTCATCAGGTGGCGGAAGGTCATGATGTTGTCTGCGGTAGTCAGCGCATCGGCGTACCGCAGGTCGATCTCCTGCTGACCGGGCGCGACCTCGTGATGGCTGAACTCGACCGAGATACCCATCGCCTCCAGCGCCGTGACCGCGCGTCGGCGGAAGTCGTGCGCCGTTTCGTGCGTGGGCAGGTCGAAGTAGCCGCCGCGGTCGACCGGGCGTGGCGGGCGCGCGTCCGGGCCATCCTTGAGCAGGAAGAACTCGATCTCCGGATGCGTGTAGCAACTGAAACCCATGTCCGAGGCCTTGGCCAGCACGCGCCGCAGTACATGGCGTGGATCGGCCCAGGACGGCGAACCGTCCGGCATCTTGATGTCACAGAACATCCGCGCGGTGTCCGACGGCTGCCCGTTCTCCAGTGGGATGACCTGAAACGTGGTCGGGTCCGGGTGCGCGACCATGTCGCTTTCATACGTGCGGGTATAACCCTCGATCGCCGACCCGTCGAAGCCGATGCCCTCGGCGAAGACCCCTTCGAGTTCGGCCGGCGCAATCGCCACCGCCTTGAGATAGCCCAGAACGTCGGTAAACCAAAGCCGAACGAACTTGATGTCACGCTCTTCGAGCGTGCGAAGAACGAACTGTTGCTGACGATCCACTGCGAACTCCCACAGATCACGGTTGGCTCGTACGCGGCAAACGGGGCGTACGACACGAGTGTGCCTGTTGATTGTTTCGGATGGGTTACCGGGTCAGACGACTAGTTTTTGCCACCCTGGACCCACGTTTCCCACGGTATGTTCCAGTCCATGTAGGCGTCGCCGTGCTGGAGCTTGACCGGCGTACCTGTGATGGTGACGATGTCGCCAAAGTTGGAATTGTCATAAAACCACTTGCCATTGGCCATGCTGAGGTTGATGCAGCCGTGGGAGGCGTTGCGCACGCCCTGATCAGAGACCGACCACGGCGCCGAGTGCACAAACTCGCCCGATCCAGAGATCCGGGTCGCCCACGGCACGTCGGTGACATAACCTTCGGGGTCGTCGACCGGCAGGCCCCACGTCGAGGAGTCCATCGTCTTCATCTCGTACTTCTCTTGTACGACGTGAACCCCACTTTGAGTCGGGTACTTCGCCTTGCCCATGGACGCAGGCATTGTCTTGATGAGCTCGCCGTTCTTGTAGACCCTCATCTGCAAGTTGCTGTTATCGATCTCGGAGACCATCGCATCGCCGATGGTGAAGTCGGTATGCGTGTCTTCCTGTCCCCACAACCCTTCGCTGACCTGCACGCCGTACACGTTGATGTCGACCGCGACGCTCGTGCCCGGTGCCCAGAAGTCCTTAGGCCGCCAGTGCGCCTCGTAGTTGCTGAACCAGTACCACGCCCCATCGACGGGTGGATCGGTGGTGACGACCATCTGCTGCATCGCCGTCGCCTTGTCGGCGATCGGCTCGTCGAACCGGGCGATGATCGGCATGCCGACGCCGTACGTGCCACCGGACTTGCTTGGCGTGAGGGACGCCTTCGTCTTGTTGGCCGGCTTGAGCGTGTCAAACGTAGCGTTAAACGGGGTGATCACGCCGTCGAAGCTGGTCGTCGTCGCGGTGGCGGTGTAGGCCTTGGCGTAGCCGAGCGGTTCGGCCGACGTCCACGTCGCCGAGTCCGCGGACATCGCACCTTGCACGGGCGCACCGTCCGGATTGGTGACCGAGACGTCACTGAGGACGCCGTACGACGCCGTCAGCGTGATCGGCGACAGTGGGTTGACCTCGGTTGTTCCGGGCGCCGGACTCATGCTGACGGTCGCGGCTTTGGGCTCGGGTGCCGTAGAGGTGGCGGGCGCGCTCTGGCCAGCGTTTGAGGTCTTCGTGGGTGCCGCCGTGCAGGCTGCCGTAAGAACCAGCGCGATCAGAGCCGCAAATACGCCTATCATTCGGAGTGGAGGCTTTACGCTCATCGAACAGACATTAACATCGCTGACCGCCATTCGGCTCGTTCCTGTGACGAAGGCCTGCGATGCGTGGGACGATCGCGTAGCCTGATGATGCCTGTGCGCTCGCGCCACTGCACTTGGCACGACCGCATATCGCTTTCACGTAAGGACGCACATGTCCAATGTCGCCGACGTACTTCCCGCTTCCTCTCCTGAAGCACCAGCTGTGGATGAACGACCACGCGGTCAGTACGTCAGCACATATACCGAGCTCTCCCGCGAGGTGAAAAAAGCGGGCCTTCTCGGCCGCTGCCACGGCTTCTACTGGAGCCGGATCGGACTGACCATTGCGGCGTTCGCCGCGATCTGGGTCGCGGTGGCGCTGCTCGAAGACTCGTGGTGGCAGCTTGCGCTGGCCGCGGCACTTGCCGTGGTCACCACCCAGTTCGGCTACCTCGGGCATGATGCGGCGCACCAGCAGATGTTCCGCTCGGCGCAGTGGAACAAGCGGATCGCCCAAGTCATCTCCTGTGGGTTCGCCGGGCTGTCCTACAGCTGGTGGATGGGCAAGCACAACAAACACCACAACGCGCCCAACCAGATCGGTAAAGATCCGGACATCAAGTCCAACGCGATTGCGTTCACCCCGGAGGCCGCGGCCGCGCGTACCGGCCTGTACGGCGCCTACACCCGTCGCCAGGGCTGGTTGTTCTTCCCGCTGCTCGCCTTCGAAGGAGCCGCGCTGCACGTCGCGAGCATCCGGATGTTGCTCACCGCACGCGGCCAGAAAGGACGCTGGGTCGAGCTTGGCTGCGTCATACTGCGCGTGACCGTGGGGATCGCGCTCCCGCTGGTGCTCATGCCGGTCGGGCTAGCGATCGCGTTCATCCTTGTCCAGCTGGCGCTGTTCGGGATCCTCCTCGGCGGTACGTTCGCCACAAACCACAAGGGCATGCCCCTCGTCCCCAAGACCGCGCGGGTGGACTTCCTACGCCGGCAGGTGCTCATGTCACGCAACGTCACCGGCGGCGCGTTCATCAGCTGGGCGATGGGCGGCCTGAACTACCAGATCGAGCACCACCTGTTCCCCAGCATGGCGCGGCCTAACCTGCGCAAAGTGGCGCCGCTGGTCAAGGCGCACTGTGCGAAACACAACGTGCACTACACCGAGAAGTCTCTGATCGAGTCGTACGGCATCGTCGTGCGCTATCTCAACCAGGTCGGCATCGGCTCACGCGACCCGTTCCAGTGCCCGCTGGTGCAGGAATACCGCGTCTGAGCCAGCGGTACCCGCGTTAGCCCCAGACCTCCTGCGCCGTCTGCACGATCAGCTCGAGCTTGGCCACCTCTTCGTCGTAGGTCAGCGTGTTGCCCTCGACCGTCGAGGAGAACCCGCACTGCGGTGACAGGCATAGTTGCTCGATCGGGATAACCTTGGCCGCTTCGTCGATGCGCCTCTTGAGCTGGTCTTTGTCTTCGAGTACGCCGCTCTTGGTCGTCACCAGACCCAGCACGACGAATTTGTCGCTCGGCACGAACCGAAGCGGCTCGAATCCGCCGGAACGCTCGTCGTCGTACTCCAGGAAGAATCCGTCGACCGCCAGCTCCGAGAACAGCGCCTCGGCGACGAAGTCGTAGCCGCCCGACGCGGCCCAGGACGAGCGGAAGTTGCCGCGGCACATGTGCGTCGTCACGGTCAGGCCGTCGGGCCGGCCCGCGAGCGCGGCGTTGATATTGCGGATATAAGTCTCGTGCTGGTGCTCGCCGTCGCCACCCTTTTCGGCCATCTCGGCGCGCTGGGCAGGATCGTTGAGATAGGCAAGACTCGTGTCGTCCAGCTGCAGATAGGTGCAGCCGAGGTCTGCGAGCCGGCGTACCTCCTCGGCGTACGCCGCGGACAGGTCCGTATAGAACGCTTCGATGTCGGGGTAGACCGTGGTGTCGATCGATGCCCGCCCGCCGCGATAGTGCACCATGCTCGGCGACGGGATGGTCAGCTTCGGCGTCTGCGCGGATGTCGCGGCGTCTTTGAGGAATGTGAACGCGTCCGCGAAGATCGTGTCCTCGAGTGTGACCCGGTCATGCACGCTCAGCGCCGCGGACGAGAAGTCGAGGTCGCCGTCCGCGTTGTGGAAATGCACGTTGATCTTGTCGTCGGTGGAGCCGATCCCGCCAAGCTGGTAGATGAAGTCCATGTGCCACGCCGTCCGCCGGAACTCGCCGTCCGTCGCGGTCTGCAGGCCGACACTTTCCTGCATCTTGACCACGTCGCGGATGGCCGCGTCTTCGACGGCTTTCAGCTCGTCGGCGCCGATCTCACCGGCCTGCCTCTTCGCGCGCGCATCGTGCAGCGACTGCGGACGCAGCAGGCTGCCGACGTGGTCGGCGCGGAACGGTGGGTGGGTACGACGCGACATCGGATCTCCTCAGCTACGGGACTCTTGCGGTGTCCCTTGTCGACCGAAACTTCACCTTGTCACGCCTCTTGTGGCGTGACAAGCAGGAGGTGGGCATGACAAGGACACCGCTCACCCGCTCCGGCGGCGCGATCCGCGCTAGATGCTCATAATCGGTGAGCGCAATGCCGCAGACAGCACCGCCTTGGCCTCGACCAGGGACGGTCCGTACCAGGTCAGATGTCGCCCGGACACCAGCGCACAGGGTGTTGCACCGAACATCTCCGGGCCGTCGGTCGCGTTGAACTCGTACGGCTCATCGGGCAGTACGACGAGGTCGACGTCCAGCGAACCGGCCTCCTCGGGTGTCAGCTTCGGGTAGCGGTCGGTGTTGTCGGCGTACACGTTGACCAGGCCCAGCCTGCGTAGAATGTCGCCGCTGAAGGTGTCCCGTCCGACGACCATCCACGGTCGTCGCCAGATGAACACCGCGACTCGCTGCCCGGCCAGCTGTGGGTCCGGCGTACTCCACTCCTCGCGGGCGGCGCCGATCCACGGCGCCGCCGGTAGCTGCAGCGCGGCGAGCATCCGCTCCAACGACGTGAACGCCTCGTCGAGCGTTGCCGGTGCCGTGACGTAGACCGCCAGCCCGGCAGCCCGCAGCGCGGCGATATCCTCGGCCCGGTTCTCCTCGGCGTTGGCCACGACGACGTCGGGCCGCAGCCCGACCACCGCATCGAGATCGGGCCACTTCGTGCCACCCACCCGCGTCACGTCGAGGCTGGCCGGGTGGGTGCAGTACGCCGTACCTCCGACCAGCACCTCTGGCGCCGCGTACGCGATCGTCTCGGTCAGCGACGGCACGAGACTGACGACGCGCCGAACCGGACCGCGCTGGACGAACGGCGTGCGGAGGTCGTCGTTCACCGCAGCTCGAACTCGACGAGATGTTCGTCCGGGTCGGCCTTGGTGAGCACGGCCTTGACCCGGTCGCCGATCTTGGGCTGGCCGCCTGATGCCTTGGCACGCACCGCCGGATCGTCGAGCACAATCGTGACGGTGTCCTTGCCCGGCCCGACGACGACGGCCTCGAACGACTCCCCGACTCGATCCTTGAGCAACATCGCCTCGACGGTGTCGATGACCGCCCGCTCCAGCCGCGACTCGCGCCCTGCGGCCGATGCCATCGCCTCGGGTAGCTTAGGCAGCGCCTCACGCACCCACTGCGGTACGTCGACGCCTGCGGCGAGGCTCAAGCACACCTCGTTGCCGTAACGGTCGACCAGCCGCCTCAACGGCGCCGTGACATGCGCGTAGATCGACGCGATGCCGGCGTGTTCGGGCACGGTGCCGACGAAGTCGGTGTAGCCGGCGCCGCGCAACAGATGTGCGGCCTGTTCGAGGAACGCGACATTGACGTCGGAGGTACGGTCCAGGGCGGCCATCACCGTGGACGGCGACGCGCCCTTCGGCCACTCGACGCCCAGCGAGGCCGCCGTCTTCTTCAGGTCCTCTACCGCTTCGGGCGGCGCCGCAGGCAGCGTGCGCAAGATCCCAATCGCGCCATCGACCATCATCTTCGCCGCAACCATGCCGGTGAGCAGCGAGATCTCGGCATTCCACTTCTCGCACGGTGTCTGGTCGCGGTAGGCCAGAGTCCAGGCGCCGTCCGGTCCGGGTTCGACCTCCTGCTCGGGCAGGTCGAGGTTGATCGAGTTGCGCCGAATAGCGAGGGCCAACCGCAGTTCGCCGACGTCTTTGAGCAACGCAAGCGACTCGTGCGCCTTGCCATCGTCGAAATCGGCCTGTACGTCGACGTAGTTGAGCTTCGCAACGCTCTTGACCCTGGTCCGGCGCAGCGTGTGTTCGAGGACCTCACCGCCCGCGTCAAGCGTGATCTGCCACAGAAGGGCCGGGCGGACCTGATCCGGTAAGAGGCTCGCCGCGCCCTCCGAGAGCACCTGCGGATGCAGAGGTGTGCGCAGGTCCGGTGAGTAGAGCGTCGTACCGCGCTTCCAACACTCGGCATCCAGCGCGCCACCGGGCTTCACGAACGCACCGACGTCCGCTATCGCGTAGTTGACGAGGTAACCGGCACCGGCGCGAGCGATGTGCAGCGCTTGGTCGAGGTCGGTACTACCGGCCGGATCGAGCGTCACAAACGGAATGTCGGTGTCGTCGGCGTCGGGCAGCCGTGGCGACCGCGCCGCCTTCTCAGCCTCGGCGAGCACCTCGGCACTGAACTCGGCCGGTACGTCGAGCTCCGCCCGGATCTTCTCGAACGCGACGCCGGGAACCCGTCGGCGTACGGGAGTCACCTAGCCGTTCCAACTGTCGTCTTCGGCCTGCTTACGACGTTCACGCTCATGCAGAGCTTCTAGGCCATGTTTGGCCTCTTCTTCGGTGGCGTACGGACCGATACGTTCGTCGGCGCGAGCCTCGCTGGCGCGCACGACCTTGTTGTCACTGACCCTTAACCAAAACTGACCATCGTCTTGCGCGTCGGACATGAGTGCCTCCTTGGGTTAGTGACTACCGGAATAATCACCCTAATCCAGAAGGGCGACGGACGAGTCGAGCTTTACGCCGGATTCTGTCCCCGGGTGCCTTGCGGCGGTCCCGATGGGCGGCCATCCATCTACGCCTGCCGTTGCCGACAGCCTCTAGCGATCTACCCGCAGACTCGGGCGAGCAGCCCTCAATCGCCTGCACAGCAGCATATCCGAAGACACGCCGCCTTTCGATCTTGCTCCGGGTGGGGTTTACCAAGCCGATGAAGTCACCCTCGCCGCTGGTGGTCTCTTACACCACCGTTTCACCCTTACCACCGGCCGAAGCCGGGGGCGGTCTGTTTTCTGTGGCACTTTCCCGCAGGTCACCCTGGGTTGCCGTTAACAACCACCCTGCTCTGTGGAGTCCGGACGTTCCTCGCGTCGTGTATGTACACAACCCGCGACCGCCCGCTCGGCTCGTCCGCCGCATCGACATCCTATGGCATGGGCAATTCCCGATGACTCGGTTGGGCGAACATGACGGGTGTCTACGATATCCAGCAATGTCTCTCCCCGAAATTCTCCTGCTGATCGTGGCTGGCTTCCTCGGCGGCGCAATCAACTCCATCGCCGGCGGCGGCTCACTGGTCGTGTTTCCAGCAATGCTCGGCACCGGCATGTCGCCACTCGTCGCCAACGTCACCAACTCCGTCAGTCAGTGGCCCGGATACTTCGGAGGCGTCATCGGCTTCTGGCCGGACCTCAAGGACCAGAAGCACCGCACTCGTCAAGTCGCGGGAGCCGCGATCGTGGGCTCCGCGATCGGATGTGTCCTGCTGCTGACCCTGCCGGGTTCGGCTTTCGACGCGATCGTCCCGGCGCTGGTGATCGCCGCCGGCGTACTCCTGGCTTTTCAACCCCGCCTGAAGAAGTGGGCGGCGGCGAGGCAGGAAACCGCCGCCGGAGAGCAGAAGCATCCGGTCGCGATGATCTTCTGGATCTTTTTGGGAGCCATATACGGCGGCTACTTCGGTGGTGCGCTCGGTGTCATCATCTTGGCGCTGCTGGCGCTGACGGTCCCCGACACGCTTCGACGTAATAACGCACTGAAGAGCTCGATCTCGTTGGTCGTCTCGTCGGTCACGGTCGTCGCATTCGCGATCTTTGGACCTGTGCAGTGGATCGCCGTCGCGATCGTCGCACCGATGGCGCTCATCGGCGGCGTCGTAGGGGCCCGGTTTGCCCGGAAGATCCGCGAAGACATCCTTCGGTGGGTGGTCGTCGTACTGAGCTTCGCGGTCGCGGCGTACCTGGTCGTCAGAGCGATCCGAGGTAGCTGATCTCGTTGACGAGCTTGACCACTGACCGTGGACGCTCGCCTGCGATGTAGTCGACCCGCGACAGCGAGCACAGGTCGAGATTGATCCGGCGTACCGCCGCTGCGCTGTCGAGGGCATCACCCAGCAGCGCCTTGATCGGGGTCATATGCGTCACGACGAGCACTCTCTGGCCGGCGTACTTGTCGGTCAGTCGCCGCCGAGCCCGCTCGACGCGCTCGCGGCACTGTGCCATGCTCTCCCCGCCCGGCGGGGCGATATCGTCGGAGCCGGCCCACTCGCCGAACGCCGTACCGCCGGCACGTTTCGCCTCGCCGAAGGTCATACCCTCCCAGTCGCCGAAGTCGATCTCGCGGAGGTCCTTGTCGACGTGTACGTCGAGACCGAGTTGCTTGGCAACCGCGTGCGCGGTCTGCTTGGTGCGCAGCAACGGCGAGCTGACGACAACCGCGATGTCCCCCGCTGCCGCAATACGTGCACCGGCCGCCTGCGCCTGCGCCTTGCCCTTATCGGTAAGAGGCAGGTCCGAGCGGCCGCTGAAACGGCGTTCCAGGGACTGCTCGGTCTCACCGTGGCGCAACAGGATGAGGGTCGTCGTCGGCTCGGTCGTCGGATGGCCGGTGACGAGTGACTCGCGCGGCAACGCGTCGCCGACCGGCGCTTCCGGCTGTGCGCCGGCCGCTGGCCTGTCAACTCCACCCATTGACTCCGCCTCACTCCACGACTTCCCTTTGGCAGCAGCGTCCATTGCCTCGTTGGCGAGCCTGTCGGCATGCGAGTTCTGCGCACGCGGGATCCACGTGAACGTGATCTGATCGAACTTGTCCGCGAGCGCCCGAGCCCGTGTCGCCAGTGGCTGCAGGTTGGCGTGCTTGACCTTCCACCGGCCGCTTACCTGCTCGACGACCAGCTTGGAGTCCATCCGCATGTCGAGCTCGGTGATGCCGAGCTCGAGGGCGGCCTCGAGGGCCGCTATCAAGCCGCGGTATTCGGCAACATTGTTGGTCCCGTGCCCGATGCCGTCGGCCCGTTCGGCGAGCACCAGGTCGTCGGCGGCATCGCGCACGACGGCGCCGTACCCGGCAGGACCGGGATTGCCCCGCGACCCGCCGTCAGCTTCTGCGATGTAGCGGATCGGCGTACTCACAGACCGGATTCCTCGGTGCGGATCTGAATCGTCCCGCAACTGTCGCAGCGTACGACTTCCTCGGGATCGGCCTTGCGCAGCGCGGCGAGCGTGGACCCGTCGAACTCCAGCCGGCAGCCGCCGCACCGACGCTGTGTCATCGCCGCTGCGCCCGTCGTACCGGTAGCCGCGATGCGCTCGTAGAGGCCGACCAGCTCCGCCGGTAGCCGCCCGACAAGCCCGGTCCGGTCCGCCTTCACATCCGCGACCTGCTGGTCAATCTGCACCCATTCGGCATCGCGTGCTGCCAGCGCGTCGTCCCGCTGCTGCTCGATGCCGGCGCGCTGTTCGGTGACTGTGGCCAGGTCCGCGTCAATCTGCTCGGCGCGCTCCATGAGCTCGAGCTCCTGGTCCTCCAGCTCACCTTGGCGGCGTTTCAACGTCGCGATCTCATGCTCGATCGCCTCCAGGTCCTTTGACGCTTTGATGCTGCCGGAGGTCATCCGCTCGGAGTTGCGCTGCTGCCGCGAGCGCACCGCCTCGGTGTCGGACTCGAGCCGACCCATCTCGCGACCGAGGTCGTTGTGGGCGGTCTGCAGGTCCATCAGTCTGCTCTGTGTTGTACTCAGCTCTTCTTGCGCCTGCTGGATCCTACTGATCTCAGGCAGATTCGCGCGCCGATGAGTCAGCTGTTGAAGCTTGAGGTCGACCGCGGAGAGATCGAGTAACTGGAGTTGGATTGCAGGGTCTATACGCACGGTGTCACCATACGTCGCCCGTCCGTCACGTATGTCCACCCATCCGTCGCGAAAGTCCGACGATCCGTCGCGAAAGTCCGACGATCCGTAGCGGGACATACGCGAGGAACGTCGGCGGTCAGACTACGTCGAGCTGGACGGCGTACTCACCGGCGCCGCTGGCACACCCTCGCCCGTGGCGACTTTCGCTGCCTCGTCGTCGTTTCGAACGTAGTAGTCCCATGGCTTCGTGGAGTCGTTGCCTGCTGGGATCTTCAGCGCACGCAGGATCAAGGTCATGACGACCGCGACAACAATCCCCACGGCCAGCGTCACGATGCCGACGTAGATCGTCGCCGTGGTGTTGAAACCCCACTTCGCCAGCGGCCAGCCCGATCCGCCGAAATGTGCCTTGATGACGGCACCAGTCTTCGGGTTGAGCTTTGGGATATCCCAGAGCATGTAGACGCTCATCGCCATGCTGATCACCCAGCCGGTGATCAGCGCGCCGCGGTGGAACCAGTTGGTCAGCAGGCCAAGGCCGACGGCGGGCAACGTGGTGAGAATGATGACTCCACCGACGAGCTGCAAGTCGATCGCATACGACGGGTTGAGGAAGACGATGAACCCCACGGCACCGAACTTCACCACCAGAGAGACGATCTTCGCGACGAGGGTCTCTTCTCTCGCGCTGCAGTTCGGTTTGAAGTAGGCCTTGTAGATGTTGCGGGTGAATGTGTTCGACGCAGCGATCGACATGACCGCGGCAGGCACGAGTGCCCCGACCGCGATGGCGGCGAACGCCACGCCGGCGAACCAGCTGCTGAAGTGCATGTCGAACAGCACCGGCACGATGGTGTTGCCGTCACCCGCGATGCCCTTGGCCGGATTGGCGCCGATCGGCTGGGCGCCGGACGCGATTGCCATAAAACCCAACAGCGAAAGGAAACCCAGCATGAGTGAGTACGCCGGTAGTAACGCCATGTTCCGTTTGATCGTATTGCGGTTCTTCGCCGCGAGGATCGCAGTCGCGGCATGCGGGTAAAGCATCAACGCAAGGGCGGAACCAAACGCCAGCGAGATGTATTGGAGATGCTGGGGCCCAGCGAGCAGTACGCCGGGGCCGCCGCCGGCGCTGAACTTATCGTCGGCCGCGGCGAAGATGCCACCCCAGCCGCCCTTGATCTGCATCGGGATGTAGATGACAGCAGCGATAATGACGATGTAGATCAGGATGTCTTTGACGAATGCGATCAGCGCTGGAGCGCGTAAACCCGAGTTATAGGTGTAAAGCGCGAGGACGACAAACGCAATGATCAGCGGCAGACTTCCCTTGATGCCCATGGTGGAAAGAATCGCCTGCACGCCGACCAACTGCAGCGCGATGTATGGCATGGTCGCCACGATCCCGGTAAGTGCGATCAGCAGCGCGAGCGTTTTGGAGTCGAAACGCGCCTTAACGAAGTCGGCGGTCGTGACGAAACCGTTGACGTGCGATACCGACCAGAGTCGGATCAACACGAGGAAGACCATCGGATAAGCGATCGTTGCGTAGGGCATCGCGAAGAAGCCCATTGCCCCGGCGCCGAACATCAGCGCGGGCACGGCGACGAAGGTGTACGCCGTGTAGAGGTCGCCGCCTACCAGGAACCATGTCACCCACGTGCCGAACTGCCGTCCGCCGAGGCCCCACTGGTCGAGGCTGTGCATGGTGTCGCCGCGCTTCCAACGCGAAGCCATGAAACCCATGACCGCGACAATGAGGAACAGCACGGTGCAGATGATCAGTTCGGTGATGTGCCGAGTACCCATGACCGGATCACTGCTCCTTGGTCTTTAAGTAGACCAGTCCAACGACGAGCGCGGTCACGATCACCCACAGCAGCTGCATCCAGTAGAAGAACGGCATCCCGAACAACGTGGGAGAGTTCGAGTTCCACCAGAAGCTGCACAGCGGCAGGATCACAACGGGGATCAGCAGTAGGTACCAACGGCTCAGACGAGGTGGCCGCCAACGGTCTGCGTCCGGCGGATCGAGGTCGGTACGACGATTCGAGTTCGAGTGAATGCCTTCGTCCGGCTGTGACATGGTGACTCCGAGGTTCGGCCCGTTTCCCCGCCGCGCGAAAGTATGCCGCAGGTCACAGGTCGGAGGCAAGCGCCACGCCGTACCGACGTACGGTCAGTCGCACGCGGCCCACGGGTCGGTGCAGAGAGTTGACACCTGCGTCGCCAGTTGCGGGAAGACCTGCGCGAGCAGCCTTTCCGCGACCGGCAGCCAGGGCCATTCGGTGGACCAGTGGCCGCCATCGATCAGCGCGGGACCACCCGCGGCGAGATGCTCACTGACGACGTGGTGGCGCAAGTCAGCGGTAACGAACACGTCGGCTCCTGCGCGTCGCGCGTCGTCGAGGTGCGAGTCCCCCGCGCCGCCGAGTACGGCGACCGTGCGGATCGTCGTATTGAGATCGCCTGCAGTGCGGATCCCGGCCTTACTACGCGGCAGCGCCCCAGCGACGCGCCGGGCAAACTCCGCGAGAGTCATCGGCTGGTCCAGGGCGCCGACCCGCCCAAGACCACGGTCGTCGGGCAGCGGCACCATCGCAAGCAGATCAAACGCCGGTTCCTCGTACGGGTGCGCCGTACGCAACGCCGCGACGACGTCCGCGCGAATCCCGGATCGATAGACCATCTCCACCCGCGTCTCGTCGACCGTCTCGACGCGACCCCGCTCCCCAATTGCCGGGTGTGCCTGTGCCCCAGGCAAAAACGTGCCGACGCCGGTCGAGATGAACGCACAGCGGGAGTAGTCGCCGAGCGCGCCAGCGCCGGCCGACGCAAGCGCGTCAATCACGCTGTCCGCAACCGCGCGCGGCACGAAGGTGACGAGTTTTTCCAACCGCGCGCCTTCGGCGGGCACGAGTGGACGCGTGTCGCGCAGACCCAGTGCGCCGGCGAGCGCGTCATTGACGCCTTCGCGGGCGCGGTCGGCGTTCGTGTGCGCGCTGAATAACGCACAGTCCGCCTTGATCAGCCGGTGCACGATCCTGCCCTTCGGCGTGTCGGCGGCGACAGCGTGCACGCCGCGCAGCATCAGCGGGTGATGGGTCACGATGAGGTCCGCGCCGTACTCAATCGCCTCGTCGACGATCGCGTCGGTCGGGTCGAGCGCGAAGAGCACCCTCCCCACCGGCGCGGTACGGTCACCGCAAGCCAGGCCGACCGCGTCCCACGACTCGGCCAGCTCGGGCGGGTAACACTGCTCGAAGAAGTCGACGATCTCACCGACGGTTGAATCAGCCATAGCGTTAGGTTACTGAGTCCGCGGCCAACGTCTCGCCGGCTTTGTCGGTTAGTCGGTGGATCCCGCTCGATAAACCTGGCCCGGTCTTCCGGTTACGACTGTCGTTCTCAACCGTGCCTGCCGGTCAGGAGTCGTTCACGGTCGAACAGGGCGGCCACCAAACGCCACGCGACCAGATCGATAGCCAGCAGCAGCACGGCAAGGCCGAGCGCGAGGAGGAGCGACGGGGCGATCACGCCGAACTGCACCAGAGCAACGACTGCGAGCGGAGGCAGGCTGACGAGCACGCTCAGCTGCTGGGCGGCTCGAATGTCGGTGGAGCGAGTGGAGATCGCGATCCCGGCCCAGATCGACCAGCCGGCGAGCAATGGGGTGAACACCAACTGCACCAGGACGTGCGAGCCGGCGAATACGGCGGACGCATTGGCCGGGTGGGCGAACACCGCTACCACCGCTAGGAAGATCCCGAAAATGGTGTAGGCGACCACTAGCGTCGGGACAAGCACCGCTAGCGCCTTGCCGACCAGGAATTCCTCGCGTCGGATCGGCGTGATCAGGATGGGCTCGAGGGTGCCTTGCTCGCGCTCTCCTACCACCGAGTACGCCGAAAGGGTCGACGGGACGAACGCGGGGATCAGAAGCATGTAAAGCAGCGCGAGGCCGACCTGTGCGTCCAGCTTGGGATTGTCGGCAGATGCCGGCACGACGAGCAGCTGCACCAGCGGCAAGATGATGAACAGCAGCGGCAGGAAGGCCATCGTAAGGACCACGAAACGGTTGCGGCGAAAGTCCCGCAACTCCTTCTGGAAGAGCGCGCCGACCCGTGCCCAGCTGAACCTCATTGGGACCGCATTCATTGGGACCGCGCCTCCACGTCGTCATCGATCAGCTCAAGGTAGATGTCCTCAAGCGAGTGATGAGACTCCGCGAGCGAGAGAATGTCTGCGCCTGCGCCGACCAGCGCTCGCGCGACCAGAGGTGCCGCGGCCCCAGGATCGGCGACGGTGATTGTATAGCCGGACGGCGTATGTTCCCATCCCTCGACCTCGGGCAATTCGCCGAAGACGGATTTCGGGTCGTCGAGGGGTTCCCTGAGGCGCGCCTCCAGCGACGGGGTGAATAGTCGCCGACGTAGCTCCTCTGGGCGGCCGATCAGTCGCAACGTTGTGCTCAGGATTGCGACCCGGTCGCAGAGCCGTTCGGCCTCCGCCAGCCTATGCGTGGTGAGGAAGATCGTGACCCCGCGCTCTCGCAATGAGTCGACAAGCCCGTAGACCTCGCGGGTGGCCACCGGATCGAGGCCGGAGGTCGGCTCATCGAGGAACAACACCGCCGGGTCGTTGAGCAGCGCACGCGCGAGCGCGACACGCTGGCGCAGCCCTTTGGACAGCGACCCGCACTGATCGCCGGCGCGGTTACCGAGGTTGACCGCGCGCAGTGCCCTGTCGATGCGCCCACGGACATCGTCGAGTTCGTAGAGCCCGGCGAAGCACTCGAGGTTCTCCATGACCGTGAGTCGAGAGTAGAGGCCAGGGGACTCGGGCATGATCGAGATCCGGGACCGGATTGCCGGGCTGTTCTTCGCGCTCAATGCAATTCCAGCGATGGTCGCCGACCCCGAGCTCGGCACGAGTAGCGTGCCTAAGGTCCGCACGGTCGTAGTTTTTCCTGCACCGTTCGGCCCAAGGAAGCCGAACACCTCGCCGTAGCCGACCTCGAACGACACGTCATCGACGGCCGTGCGGTCGCCGAAACGCTTGGTCAGGTGCTCGACGAGCAGTGCAGACTCACCACCCATCGACCTCCACCTTTCATACGCGGAGGCACGCCGCCGGATGTGGCGCACACAACTGGACGCTAGCAGCCGAACCTGTCAAATCTCGGTGCCTTCACTCTCACCCATACGGTCTCCTACCCTTGAATACGGCCCGCATGTTACGAGGAAAGGATCACTGAATGATTCGCGCTGTATACGCTCGCACGCTCAAGCCGTCGGTATCGCTCGCGGACTTCATCGCGGCGTGGAATCCCCCCGCAATGGTCCAGGGCGTGGCGGCGACGTACGTCGTGTCGACCGATCCGAGCAATGATCGATCCGTGCTGACTACAATCAGGATCGACACCACCTTCGACAAGTTTCCCGCGCTGCTCCCCAACTCGGCCATTATGGCCAAATACATGTTGATCATGCGCTCGACGGACGCGATCATCCAGCGCGGAGGGTCACGCAGTCGCGAAGTCGGTCCCCGTGGCCGACTGGCAGCGGATCGTCATCCTGTACGAAGCGCTCGGCCGGCTCGCGCCATCACCGATCATCGAACTCAATCGCGCGGTTGCCGTCGCGATCCGCGCACGTGCGGGCTGCAGAGTCGTGCCAGAACGGCGCCGAGCGCGTAGTGCTGCAGCGCAAGATCGACGAGGTGAGCCGGGCCGATCGACGGCCGCGAGCAGGATGCGGATGAAACCTGATCGGAAATGGTGGGCGTAACAGGACTCGAACCTGTGACCACTCGCTTGTAAGGCGAGCGCTCTACCAACTGAGCTATACGCCCGCGGGTGCGGGTTTTGGAGCGGACCCACCCTACGCGACCGCGTACGACGAGCACGACGCGACCTCCGAGCCACGCCGGCTTGTGTCACGAACCGTGCACTTGTGTCACCGAGGTCGGTGACACAAGTGCACGGTCGGTGCCACAAGTGGACCGTAGTTACCTACGCGGCGACCTTCGCGATCGCGGCCTTCCACTCGCCCTGGTCGCGAGCGTCGCCCGGGCCGTTGACGCCGGCGTACTGTACGACGCCCTGCTTGTCGATCAAGAACGTGCCGCGCAGTGCGAACCCGGCCTTGTCGTTGAAAACGCCGTACTGCTGCGCGATCGCGCCGTGCTGCCAGAAGTCAGACAGCAAGGGGAACTCGTAACCCTCCTGTGTGGCCCAAGCCTTGAGCGCGAACGGATGGTCGATCGACATCGCAAGGATCTGTACGTCGTCGCTCTGGAACGACGGGAGGTCATCGCGCACTTGACACAGCTCGCCGGTGCAGACGCCGCTAAACGCGAACGGGTAGAACACCAGCAGCACGTTCTTGTCGCCGCGGAACGACGACAACGTCACTTCCTGGTTGTTCTGATCCTTCGTCGTGAAGTCCGGCGCCTCTGCGCCGACCTGAATTTCCGCCATGGGTCTCCTCCATCGTGATGTGATCAAGAGTGGGTCGAAATCGATTGGGCACCACGGTCGATCTGGGTTGCCCGTTCATACGCTACTTGTCGCAGAATTCCTTCGCCGTGCCGACGGCCTTGTTGTACGCCGCGAGGTCGACCCCAGTGCCGGCGTTAAGGGCGGAGACCAGATTTCCCATCTCTCCCTGCAGGTCCTGTATGTCGGACGCGAGCGTCGAATCGGTTATCTTCGCAAGCTGGTCGGCAAGCTGGTCGATACTCATCTGAATCTCGGCTGCGAGTGCCTGACGTTGTTCGAGAGATGGACTGGTGCCTTGGTTTGCGAGAGACTTCCACGTCGGCATGAAGTCCGCTGCCGAAGTCAGTGCCAATGAGCACTGCTTCTGGACCGTGTCGGCACTGTTGGGCTTCACTCCATTGTCGGCGCTCACGCTCGTTGGGGATGGCGCATGGGCGCCGCCGGGGTCTGCAGATCCGGGCGAGGTGCAGCCGCCGACAACGGCGACGGTCGCGATCATCAGCCCAGTGGCAATTTGCATGCGAGATGACCACGGCTGCCCACGCCGGAGCGCAGGGATGCGGTGAATATCAGGCACGATATTGAGATCCATTTGTGAGCGGATGCGGTGCGCAGGATGTCTAGGTGTGCGCGTTTCGGCTGGTATTGACCGCCCGGCCCCCATGACGGAGCAGTCACCAGTGGCTAATAAGAGTAGTCCAACGACCAGCAACTTCACCACCCGGCGACAAATGATCGGCCGGTGATCGGACACCCCGGCCCTGTTCGTGCCAGTTGTTCACGTCCGGCATAGATTGTTGTTGATCATCACTACAACGGCTGATCGCCCTTGATTCACCCCACACTAAGGAGAATCTGCTCGTGACCACCGAACCAACGGCCACCGCCCAGACCCCGGATTCTGATCATCCCGTCGTGATCGGCACTCATCCGTCCGACCGCGAGTCGGTCATTATGGACGGCATGGTCGCCCAGATCCACGACACCGACCCGGACGAAACCGGCGAGTGGATCGACTCGCTCGATGCGTTGATCGACAACGCCGGGCCGTTGCGGGCACGGCACCTCATGCTGCGCATGCTCGACCACGCGCGGCAACGCTCGGTGGGCCTGCCCGCGCTGCGAAGCACGGACTACATCAACACGATCCCGACCAGCCGCGAGCCGCAGTTTCCTGGCGACCAGGAAATCGCGCACCGCTACCGCGAATACATCCGCTGGAACGCCGCGATCATGGTGCACCGCGCACAGCGACCTGGTGTCGGTGTCGGCGGCCACATCTCTACTTACGCCTCGTCGGCGTCGCTGTACGAAGTCGGCTTCAACCACTTCTTCCGTGGTCGCAACCACGAAGGCGGCGGCGACCAGATCTACATCCAGGGGCACGCGTCCCCGGGCATCTACGCTCGGGCGTTCCTCGAGGGCCGGCTCACCGAGCAGCAGATGGACGGCTTCCGCCAGGAGCTCTCCCGGCCCGGCGACGGCCTCCCGGCGTACCCGCACCCACGGCTGATGCCGGACTTCTGGGAATTCCCAACCGTCTCAATGGGCCTCGGTCCGCTCAACGCGATCTACCAGGCCCGGTTCAACCGCTACCTGCATAACCGCGGCTTGAAGGACACCTCCGATCAGCGAGTGTGGGCCTTCCTCGGCGACGGCGAAATGGACGAGGTCGAGTCACTCGGCGCGATCGGCCTCGCCGCCCGCGAAGGTCTCGACAACCTGACTTTCGTCATCAACTGCAACCTGCAGCGCCTCGACGGTCCGGTGCGCGGCAACGGCAAGATCATCCAGGAACTCGAGTCGTTCTTCACCGGCGCCGGCTGGAACGTCATCAAGGTGGTCTGGGGTACCAACTGGGATCCGCTACTTGCCAAGGACGACGAGGGTGCCCTGCTCAACCTGATGAATACCACCCCGGATGGGGACTACCAGACATACAAGGCCAACGACGGCAAGTTCGTGCGGGACCACTTCTTCGGCCGCGACCCGCGTACGGCGGCGATGGTCGCCGACATGACCGACGAGCAGATCTGGGGACTGCAGCGCGGCGGCCACGATTACCGCAAGGTCTATGCGGCGTACAAGGCCGCGGTCGAGCACACCGGACAGCCGACCGTGATCCTCGCCAAGACGGTCAAGGGCTGGACGCTCGGCCCCAACTTCGAGGGCCGCAACGCCACCCACCAGATGAAGAAGCTGTCATTGGAAGACCTGAAGGTGTTCCGCGACCGGATGCACATCCCGCTCGCGGATGACCAGCTCGATGAGAAGCTGCCGCCGTACTACAAGCCGGCCGAAGACTCACCCGAGCTGGAATATATGCGCGAGCGTCGGCGAGCGCTGGGGGGCGACGCGCCCACTCGGCAGTTCACCGTCGAACCGCTGAAGCAGCCTCCAGCGGAGCGGTTCGAGGTCATGAAGCGCGGCTCGGGCAAGCAACCGGTCGCGACGACGATGGCGTTCGTGCGGCTGGTCCGGGACCTGTTCAAGGATCCGGAGATCGGCCGTCGGATCGTGCCCATCATTCCGGACGAGGCACGCACCTTCGGCATGGACGCGTTCTTCCCGAAGGAGAAGATCTACTCGCCGCACGGACAGAACTACACGTCGGTCGACTCCCAGCTGATCCTGGCCTACAAGGAGGCGACCGACGGTCAGCTCCTGCACGAAGGGATCAGCGAGGCCGGTTCGGTCGCGTCGTTCACTGCCGTGGGCAGCTCCTACGCCACGCACGAGATGCACATGATCCCGATGTACATCTTCTACTCGATGTTCGGGTTCCAGCGCACCGCTGACGGGCTGTGGGCCGCCGCCGACCAGATGAGCCGCGGGTTCCTGCTAGGCGCGACAGCCGGCCGTACGACGCTCAACGGCGAGGGCCTGCAACACGAGGACGGTCATTCGCACCTGATCGCGTCGACGAACCCCGCGGTCGTGGCCTACGACGCGGCCTTCGCCTTCGAGCTCGGTCACATCGTCCGCGACGGGCTGGCCCGGATGACCGGCGACGGGAAGGACGGCCGGGACCAAAACGTCATGTACTACCTGACGATGTACAACGAGCCGTACCCGCAGCCGGCCGAGCCAGAGGACCTCGACGTCGAAGGCGTGCTGCGCGGCATCTACCTCTACTCCGCGGGTCATCAAAACCCCGGTCGACCGCGGGTTCAGATCCTCGCCTCGGGGGTCGCGATGCAGGCCGCGCTCAAGGCGCAGCACCTGTTGGGCGCGGACTGGAACGTCGATGCGGACGTGTGGTCGGTGACCTCCTGGAACGAGCTACGCCGGGACGCGATCGACGTCGAGCGGCGCAACCTGCTCAAACCGCATAAGAAGCCGAAGATGCCTTACGTCACCTCGAAGCTGCGCGACGCGTCCGGCCCGTTCATCGCGGTCTCGGACTACATGCGCGCGGTGCAGGACCAGATCTCGCGGTGGGTCCCCGGTGACTTCACGTCATTGGGCACCGATGGTTTCGGTCACTCCGACACCCGGCCCGCGCTGCGACGGTTCTTCAACGTCGACGCGGAGTCGATCACGTTTCGCGCGCTTACTTCCCTAGCCGCACAAGGGAAGTTCGACCGGTCCAAGCTCGTTGACGTGGCCGACCGGTACGACGTCACCGATCCGACGAAGGCCGCGCCGGACCTTTCTGGAGGCCAACCAACGTGATTTACGGCGCGGTCGCTGGCAGTACTGACCGGTAACCAGCAAGGTAGATACGTGATTGCGATAGTTGCGCCCGGACAGGGCTCTCAGACTCCAGGAATGCTCACCCCCTGGCTTGACCTTCCAGGCGCCGAATCCACCGTGCGGTGGATGTCGACGTTGACCGGGCTCGATCTGCTGCGACTGGGTACGACGGCCGAGGCCGACGAGATCAAGGACACCGCGATAACCCAGCCGTTAGTTGTGAGCCTTGCACTGCTCGCCTACCAGCACTTGGAGATGCCGGCCGGTACGACCCCGGTTGTCGCCGGGCACAGTGTCGGCGAGCTCGCGGCGGCATCGATAGCCGGAGCTCTTAGCCGGGACACCGCCGTCGCGCTCGCCGCCGTCCGCGGCAGCGCGATGGCAGCCGCCTGCGGACAGGCCGACACGTCGATGGCCGCCGTGATTGGCGGGGACCCCGACGAAGTCATCGCCAAGATCGAGTCTCTGGGCCTCACCCCGGCCAACGTCAACGGCGGCGGGCAGACCGTCGCTGCGGGGTTGGCGAGCGCGATCGGCACGCTCGTAGCGGACCCGCCGACGAAGGCTCGCGTCGTGCAGCTGTCCGTCGCCGGAGCCTTTCACACGCCATACATGCAGTCGGCCGTGGACGTCATGGGCGCCATGCGCGACGGCATCGTCACCGCATCGCCGAACCTGCCGCTGCTGTCCAACGCCGATGGCGCGCAGGTCGACGACGGCCAACGCTACCTCGACAGGCTGGTCAGCCAGATCGTGTCGCCTGTGCGATGGGACCTGTGCATGGAGACAATGTTGTCGCTCGGCGTGACGACGCTGATCGAGCTGCCGCCGGCCGGCGCGCTCACCGGCCTCGCGCGCCGCGGCATGAAGGGCGTTAAGACTCTCGCCATCAAGTCTCCGGAGGACCTGGACAAGGCCAAGGTTCTCATCAACGATGACGGGAAATAGGTCTTAAGTGCAATTCCCATCCCCACGCCACAACGCGCGCATCCTGTCCTTCGGCGCCTACCGGCCCGAACGGGTCGTCACCAACGCTGAGCTCGCTACCGTCGTCGAGACCAGCGACGAATGGATTCGTACTCGCGTCGGGATCGAGACGCGTTACTTCAGCAGACCCGACGAGACCGTCGTCGACATGGCCGTCGCGGCCGGTCAGGATGCCCTGACCAGATCTGGACTGACCGCCGCCGACATCGACCTGGTCATCGTCGCGTCGTGCACGCTGCCAACCCCGATCCCGGGCGCGGCCGCGCCGGTTGCCCATCGCCTCGGCATCGACAGCCCTGGGGCGTACGACGTCAATGCCGCATGCGCCGGGTTCTGCTACGGACTTGCCCAAGCCTCCAGCGCAATCCAGGTCAACGACGCCCGCAACGTGCTGGTCATCGGCGTCGAGAAGTTCACCGACTGGGTCGATCCGAGCGACCGTACGACGTACATCATCTTCGGCGACGGCGCCGGCGCCGCCGTGGTCACCCGCGGCGATGACCAGACCATCGGACCCGCGGTCTGGGGCAGTTCCGGTGACCGTGCCGACGCGCTTTACATCCCAGACCGAAACAGCATGCTGGCGATGGATGGCCCAGCGGTGTTCCGCTGGGCCACCACCGACATACGCGACGAGGTACGTCGCATCTGTGAGCGGTCCGGTGTGACGCTCGAGGACATCGACGTCTTTGTTCCACATCAAGCCAATATGCGCATCATCGACGCGATGCTGCGGTCACTGAAATTCCGCGACGACGCGGTAATTGCTCGCGACATTGCCCGTTCAGGAAACACCTCAGCAGCCTCGATCCCGCTAGCATTAGCGTCACTGTCGGACACCGGCCAGGCTAAGGCAGGCGACCTCGTACTTGTGATTGGCTTTGGTGCGGGGCTGGCCTTCGCTGGCCAGCTTTTTGTAATGCCGTAGATCCGTCTGCTGCAGTGGCAGGCACATAAACCTGGCGGCCGACGCCGCCGGGCCACACATGAAAGGAAATACCGTGGCAACCACCCAGGAAATTCAGGACGGACTCGCCGAGATCCTCGAAGAGGTCGCCGGCGTTCTGCCCGCCGACGTCGCCCCCGAGAAGTCGTTCACCGACGATCTCGACGTCGACTCCCTGTCGATGGTCGAAATCGCTACCGCGGTCGAAGACAAGTGGGGCGTGGCCATTCCGGACGACGAGCTCGCCAACATCAAGACCGTCGGCGACGCAATGAAGTTCATCGAAGACCACCAGTAGTCGCACACGCCGGTGCGCTCATCCATTGGGGCGCACCGGCGTACCGCGTTGCACAAGCCGAGCGCAGAACAGACCGAACGAAGGAAAGACACAGCATTAAAAGGCAAGTAAGGAATATCCCGTCGTGACCGACATCGTCATCACCGGACTTGGCGCGACGACCCCCCTCGGCGCGGACCTCGAGTCGAGCTGGAGTGCTCTGCTCGCCGGCAAGTCTGGCGCTCGCAAGATCGAACAACCCTGGGCCGACAAGCTCACCACCCGCATCGCGGCGCCGTTCGCCGTACCGCCGGCGCAGTTCCTCGACCGGGTCAAGGCACGCCGGCTCGACCCGTCCCAGCAGGCCGCCATCGTCGCGGCCCGCGAGGCCTGGGCCAACGCCGGTACGCCGCAGGTCGACCCCGAACGGCTTGCCGTTGTCATCGGCACCGGGGTCGGCGGCGCGGTCACGCTTCTCGCGCAGCACGACATCCTCAACGAGCAAGGTCAACGACGGGTCAGCCCGCACTCGATCCCGATGCTCATGCCAAACGGCCCAGCCGCGGCGGTCGGACTGGAGCTGTGCGCCCGCGCCGGCGTACACACGCCGATCTCCGCCTGCGCCTCCGGCACCGAGAGCATCTCGGTCGGCGCCGACCTTATCCGCGCCGGCCGCGCCGACGTCGTGGTGGTCGGCGGTGCGGAGGCCTGCATCCACCCGATGCCGCTTGCCGGATTTGGTCAGGCCCGGGCACTATCGACCCGCAACGACGATCCGACCGCCGCATCGCGCCCATTCGACACCGGTCGCGACGGCTTCGTGATGGGCGATGGCGCCGGGGTGCTCGTCATCGAGCGAGCCGACTTCGCGGCCGCGCGCGGTGCCACGGTCATCGCCAAGGTCGCCGGCGCCGGAATCTCTTCCGACGCCTACGACATGGTGGCGCCCGAACCAACCGGCGCCGGGGCGCGGCGCGCGATGACACTCGCACTGCGCGACGCCGGCCTTGCCGGCTCTGACGTCGACCATGTCAACGCGCACGCCACCTCCACGCCGATGGGCGACATCGTCGAGGCTGGGGCGATCCGGGCCACAATCGGCGACCGCGCGACGATTAGCGCGACGAAGAGCGCGACCGGCCACATGTTGGGCGCCACCGGCGCCGTCGAGTGCATCTTCGCCGTACTGGCGATCCGCGACCAGGTCTCCCCGTTCGTGCTCAACCTGACCGATCTCGACCCCAACGCCGACATACAGGCGCTCGACATCGTGCGGGACAGCCCTCGATACTCGCCAATCGAGGTTGCCATCAGCAACTCGTTCGGCTTCGGGGGTCACAACGCGTCGGTCCTGTTCACCAAGGCGTGAGCCTGTGCATGTCCACCACACTTTCAGACTAGATATCTAGCGCCCCACAAGAGGAGTCATCGTGACCGCTCACGCAGCCACCGCACCGGAAGTGACCGAGGATCCGCGCGATCCTGTACTCCGGATGGCAAAACTGTTCGACGAGGGCACCATCGAGCCAATCAACAGCCGCGAAGACGGCACCGGCGTGGTGTGGGCGCGTGGCCGGATCCAAGGCGCACCGGCGATCGCGTTCTGCTCGGACGCCACCAAAATGGGCGGCGCAATGGGGTCCGCGGGCTGCGTGAACATCGTCGATGCGACCAACACGGCGCTGCGCGAGCGGATCCCCTGCATCGGCATCTGGCATTGCGGTGGCGCCCGGATCGCCGAAGGCGTCGAGGCCCTCGACGGTGTCGGCAACGTCTTTGCCGCGATGGTGCAGGCCTCCGGCCGCATCCCACAGATCTCGGTGGTGCTCGGCCCGGCCGCCGGCGGCGCGGCGTACGGCCCCGCCCTCACCGACGTCGTCGTAATGAGCGCCAACGGACGCGTGTTCGTGACCGGACCGGAGGTCGTGCGTTCGGTGACCGGCGAGCAAGTTGACATGGAGCAGCTCGGCGGGCCGGATACGCATGGCCGCAAGAGCGGCGTCGTACACATCACCACCCCGTCCGACGAGACCGCCCTGGAGAAGGCGCGGCAGCTCGCCAACTTGATGAGCGACCAGGGCAAGTTCGACCTATCGCTGATCGGCGATCCCGATGACGTGTCCGAGACGCTCCCTGCCGAGGTACGGCGTGCGTACGACGTCAAGCCCCTGATCCGCAAAATCCTCGACGACGAGTTCCTTGAGATCCAGGCCAAGTGGGCACCCAACGTCGTCGTCGGACTGGGCCGGCTCGCCGGACGCTCCGTGGGCGTGGTCGCTAACAACCCGATGCGGCTCGGTGGCTGCCTCAACGCGCAGAGCGCAGAGAAGGCCGCGCGGTTCGTGCGGATGTGCGACTCGTTTGGCATCCCGCTGGTCGTGATCGTCGACGTGCCGGGCTACCTGCCGGGCGTCGGTCAGGAGTGGGAAGGCGTCGTACGCCGCGGCGCGAAACTGCTGCACGCTTTCGCCGAATGCGTCGTCCCCCGCGTCACGCTCGTCACCCGCAAGTCGTACGGCGGCGCCTACATCGCGATGAACTCCCGCTCGCTCGGCGCGACCAACGTATTTGCATGGCCGGGCGCCGAGGTCGCCGTAATGGGCGCCAAGGCCGCCGTCGGCATCTTGCACCGCAAGACCCTGGCCGCAGCCCCGATCGAGGAACGCGACGCGCTGCAAGACAAGCTCGCCGCCGAACACGAGAAGATCGCCGGTGGCGTCGAACGCGCCATCGAACTCGGCGCGGTCGACCGTGTCATCGATCCGGCCAACACCCGACGCGAAATAGTTACCGCGCTGGCCTCGCGGCCGAGCGGCCGCGGCGCGCACGGCAACATCCCGCTCTAAAGCGCCGCTGGCTGCAATTAGCCGGCGCGGTGGATACGCGTGACCGGCGCCCCATCGCCGCCTTCGCGATAGATCTCGAGTACGTCATCAAACGGCTGACCGAGCAGCGCGTCGAGCCCGGCGCGGAAGTCCTCGACGGTGCGCGCGGACTCACGCAGCAAGCGCAGCTGGTTTTCGCCGACCGTGAGGTCGCCGTTGATCGAGGTCTGCGCCCGGAAGTAGCCGCGGTCAGGCACGTACGCAATGCGTTCTCCGTCGGTCCCGGCCGTCGGCTCCTCGGTGACCTCATAAACGAGTGTCGGCCAGGACTTCAACGCATTAGCGATCGCGTTCGCCGTACCCGATGGACCGGTCCACTGGCACTCCGCGCACTGCGATCCCGGGCCCGCTGGTTGTGCGATCCACTGCATGCGCACCGGCGTACGAAGCGCACTCGAAATAGCCCACTCGGCGTGCGGTACTAACGCCTGTGGGCACGAGTGAATGAACACCACTCCTCGCGTCTGCATCGCGCCACCTCCGATGTCGTGCGGACGTCTTCCCCAACGGCCGGACTTCGGTGCTGTAACGCGTGTTGATGCAGTGACACATGCATGTCACTGTGTACATTGTGCCTCTTGTTGCCCCTGTTGCGCTACCCCTATCCCCGCCGACGCCCTTGTCGGGCCGCTTCGGACAGGTTCGGCGCGGGTGCTTTGATGGTGAGGTTCCACCCGCCCAACCAAAGGTCGCCGATGCCCGATACGCATGATGAGGACGCTGCCGCGGAAACCCTGTCCGAGGACCGCACCGACGAGTCAGCCGAGGACACAGCCGACGAGAGCGTGACCGCTCCCGAGGACGACGACGAGGCCAGCGCGCCCAAGCGCCGCCGACGGTTCTTTTCGGGGCGCA
Organism: Antricoccus suffuscus; assembly: GCF_003003235.1. Classification (NCBI taxonomy): domain Bacteria; kingdom Bacillati; phylum Actinomycetota; class Actinomycetes; order Geodermatophilales; family Antricoccaceae; genus Antricoccus; species Antricoccus suffuscus. The sequence continues at coordinate 16,163 of NZ_PVUE01000010.1, read as the reverse complement.
AGACCGCAGACGTCAAGGTGCCGGACTACGACATACGGATCTGCACCCTCGACGATCTCGAGAACTTCGATGCCGACGCGTATATCCATCCGGAAATCGTTCGTTCCTGGCTCGCGCTTCAGCAGTTCGGCGAGGCGACCGTCCTCGTCATGTGGCACAAGGAAAACACTCCGGCAGGTACGGCGCTGATCTCGTGGACGGGCGACTGGAATGACGAGATCCGCAAGAAACTCAAAGGCGTGCCGGCGATCTGCAATCTGCACGTCGACGATGCACACCGTGGAAACCACATCGGCCGCAAGCTCGTCGCCGCGGCCGAGAAGCTGGTCGAGGGCAGCGGCTACGAGAAAATCACGATGAGCGTGCCCGAAGACAACAACGAAGCGCTTGAGCTCTACGACAAGCTCGGCTACAAAGACAGCGGTCTGCACAGCAAAACGACCTACACGTACCGCGACGCCGAGGGCAAGAACAAGAAGGCCACCGACCGCACAATCGCGCTGGTAAAGGCGTTCTAGCGCTTCCTCTTACGGCGCTGACCGCGCGTAATGGTGCCGACCAATGGTGCGTGACCGACGCGACCGCACCGTGACCGGCCCTGACACGAACACTCGGTGTATTTTGAAAGACGCATGAAATTAGTCTTTCGGAGGAAATATGGGTTCGGTCAAGGTCGCCATAATCGGCGTGGGTAACTGTGCGTCTTCACTCGTGCAGGGCGTGCATTACTACCGCGACGCGGATCCCGCCCAGACGGTGCCGGGTCTTATGCACGTGAAGTTCGGCGATTACCACGTCAGCGACATCGAGTTCGTGGCCGCGTTCGACGTCGACGACCTCAAGGTCGGCAAGGACCTTTCCGAGGCCATCAACGCCAGCCAGAACAACACGATCAAGATTTGCGACGTACCCACGTCCGGCGTGACGGTTGATCGGGGCCATACGTACGACGGCCTGGGCAGCTATTACCGCGACATGATCGACGAGTCGAGTGCCGAGCCCGTCGACGTCGTACAGGTCCTCAAGGACCGCGAAGTCGACGTACTCATCTCCTACCTCCCGGTGGGATCGGAAGATGCCGACCGCTTCTACGCCCAGTGCGCTATCGACGCCAAGGTCGCGTTCGTCAACGCCCTTCCCGTCTTCATCGCAAGCACTCCCGAGTGGGCGGCAAAGTTCACCGAGGCCGGCGTACCGATCATCGGCGACGACATCAAGTCACAGGTCGGCGCCACCATCACGCATCGCGTGCTGGCCAAGTTGTTCGAAGACCGTGGAGTGGAGCTGCAGCGCACCTACCAGCTCAACTTCGGCGGCAACATGGACTTCATGAACATGCTCGAGCGCACCCGCCTCGAATCCAAGAAGGTTTCCAAGACGCAGTCGGTGACCTCACAGGTACCGCGCGAACTGGCGAAGGGTGACGTACACGTCGGGCCGTCGGATCACGTGCCGTGGTTGGACGACCGCAAGTTCGCCTATGTCCGCCTCGAGGGCAAGGGATTCGGCGACGTACCGACCTCGCTGGAATACAAGCTCGAGGTATGGGACTCCCCTAACTCTGCCGGCGTCATCATCGACGCTCTGCGCGCGGCGAAGATCGCTAAGGACCGCGGCATCGGCGGACCGATCCTGTCTGCTTCGTCGTACTTCATGAAGTCGCCTCCGGAGCAGTACGACGACTCCACGGCACGCGATCTCGTGCAGCAGTTCATCGACGGCAAGGTCGATCACTGACCCGACGGCCACCTTGCCGGACCGCGGTGCGCCGATGAGGCGACACGTGTCGGCTGAGCTCGACATCGGGATCGACGACGCGACCAGCCTCGAGTTTCAGATCGCGGTCGCCGATCACCCGGGCGCCGTCGTCGACGAGACGATGTCGTTTGTGCACAACGGCGTCGCGGTATCTGCCCGAGAGATCAACGGCACGCAGGGCAACCGCATCCACCTGCTCGACGTAGGCGGCGGGGACCTACAGGTCACCTATCACGCGACGATCACCGGCAACACCTCTCCCGCCCCGGTCGACGACTACGCCCGGTCGCTGTACCTACGTCCAAGCAGGTACGCCGAGGCCGACAAGTTCTTCGGATTCGCAGCGACCGAGTTCGGCTCCTACCTACCGTCCGCCCAATTGTTGGAGAAGGTCGCGGCGTGGGTGGGCTCCCGGCTCAGCTATGTCCCTGGCAGCAGCGATCCGATCGACGGCGCCACGGATACCCTGCTCGCCGGCGCGGGCGTCTGCCGCGACTACGCACACCTCGTGGTGGCGCTGCTGCGCGCGGTGAATGTTCCCGCCCGGTTAGTCGCCGTCTATGCACCCGGCTGCGATCCGATGGACTTCCATGCCGTCGCCGAGGCGCTCGTCGATGGTCAGTGGCGTGTCGTGGATGCCACCTGCCTAGCGCCGCGCTCGACCCTCGTGCGCATCTCGACCGGCCGCGACGCGGCCGACACCGCTTTTCTGGATAACCACGGCGGCGCCATTACCCTGCACCGTTCGACGGTCAGCGCCGTCGTGGACGGCACGCTGCCGTCCGATGACCTCGACGAACTGGTCTCGATCACCTAGCCACGGTCCGTGACCCGCGTCCGGCTTGCAGATGCCTTCCCCTGAATTCAGGCCCCTGCTTGACACTGCAGAGCACTTTGCGTTACAAAGTACTTTGTAGACATCAGCAAGGGGAATTCATGCAACACGAGAACGGTTCGGCCCCGCTCGATCCGGCGGCGGCACTGCGGCTGATCGATCAGCAAACCACCGCGGTGTCCACGCGGGCGAACAACACGCAGGCGTTGATATACGCAGTCTGGGGCCTGGCGTATCTGATCGGATTCGGCGCATTGGCCCTGGATCCGTCGGCCACGACTGTTTACAGCTGGCGGATCATCGTCTTCGGCTGCGCGATGGTCGCCGGAATCGCCGCCTCATTTGGACTCGGTGCCCGCTTCGGCGCCGGCGTGCGCGGACCGACTCGTCGGGCCGGCATCATGATCGGCCTGACCTGGTTGCTGGTGTTTGTCGCCTCGGGGTTCATCTCACAAGCGATCTTCCAGATCGATATGGCGCCAGCCAAAGCCTTTATGATCGTCGCGGGCATCTCAGTCCTGCTTGTCGGCGCGCTGTACACAGCTTTCGGCGGGATGGGCAACGATATTCCGTTCTTTCTCCTTGGCGTGTGGTTTCTCGTCGTCGACGCGATCGCCATGTTGGTCGGCACCCCGACGTACCTGACGATCATGGCGCTGCTCGGCGGCGGCGGATTCTTCGTCGGAGCGGTGATCACCAAGTTCACCCGAAGCGCGACGCCGATCCACTCGGGGCGTTAGATGGCTGATCTCGATCCGGTCATCCACGCCGAGGCACGGCTGCGGGTCGTTGCTTCACTCGCCACGCTCGGTCCGAAGGACCAGATGCTGTTCACCCGGTTGCAAGAGATCCTGAGCATGACTCCCGGCAACCTCTCAACACACCTGCGCAAGCTTGAAGACGCCGGGTACGTCGAAGTCACCAAGGCCCAGCTCGGACGCAAACCAGCCACCTACCTCGCCCTCACCCAACGCGGCCGCGGAGCGTTCGAAACCTACCGAGCCAGCCTCGCCGCGCTATTAGAGAATACGGAGCCTTCCGCATGAGTTCCTCACCCATTGCCGTCGCCGATCACGTCACCCGATCGTTCGGCAAGCACACGGCCCTCGACGACGTCAGCCTTGAGGTGACGGCCGGCGAGTCGGTGGGCTTGCTCGGCCCTAACGGTGCGGGCAAAAGTACCCTGATCGCGCTGCTGTGCGGACTACGCCGACCGGACTCCGGCACTGTGTCGATCTTCGGCGGCGACCCGCGCGACCCGCGCAACCGCCGGCTGCTGGGCGTGACCCCACAGGCCACCGCCGTGCCGGAGACGCTCAAGGTTCGCGAGACGATCGACCTTGTCGCCGCGCACTTTGCCGATCCGCTCGACCGCGACGAGACGCTCCAAAAGTTCGGCCTCGAATCCCTGGCGGACAAGCAGTGTGGCGCGCTATCAGGTGGACAGCAACGCAGGCTTCTCGTCGCTCTCGCCTTGGTCGGGCGGCCCGAGCTCGTCATTCTCGACGAACCCACAACCGGGCTGGACGTCGAGGCACGCGACACCCTGTGGGACCAGCTGCGCGACTACCGCACCGGCGGCGGCACGCTGATCATTACCAGCCACTACCTCGCCGAGATCGAGGCGCTTGCCGAGCGGGTCGTGGTGATGGACAAAGGATCCGTGATCGCAGACGGGTCCCTCACCGACATCAAGCGCCGAGTCGACATCCGTCGCATCCAGCTCAACACTCCGGAGCTCGAGTGCACCCTGCAGGACCTGCCGTCCGTCGTCAACCTCGAGCCGGCCGAGACGACCGCAGAAGGAGGCCGGCGGATCACACTCAACAGTCACGATGCGGATGCGACCGTCCGTGCGCTCGTCCAGCGCGATGTCGACTTCAGCGACCTTGAAGTCCACACCGCGACCCTCGAGGAAGCATTCCTCGCGATGACCAGCAAGGCGGCATCATGACCACTCTGGCGGCTACCACTTCGATCACCCAACAATCTCACCCCGCGGCCGCTCCGGCGAGCCAGATCATCAAGAGTCGGATCAGATCGCACGTCATCGAGACCCTGCGGATCCCCATCGCCGTCGTTTCGGGTGTCGCGTTTCCGGTCATGTCCTTCCTGTTTTTTGTGATCCCGCAGTCAGCGATCACCAGCGATCAGCTGTTTTCACTCGGCGCAATCGCGCAGCTGTCGGTATTCAGCATCATGTCGACGTTCTTGTTCACATACGGCGTCGGCATCGCTGAAGACCGCAAGAACCCGTGGACGAGCTATCTGCGCACGTTGCCCACCGGTGGCGTCGCAACGATCGCCGGACGAATCTGCACGGCAGCACTGTTCGCGGTGCTGTCGTTGATTCCGCTTCTTCTGGTCGGCATTCTGCTGACCGCCGCACCGGACGCCTTTACCAGTGGCGCTTTGTCGTGGTGGCGCATTCCGGCGGCGTTCGGTGCGCTGATCCTCGGCGGTACGCCGTTCATTGGCCTGGGTCTAGCGATCGGCTACGGACTTCCGTCCAAGGCTGCGATTGCCGTTGCGCAGGTCCTATTGCTGCCGTTGGCATTTATCGGCGGCCTCTTCCTACCGTCCGAGATGTTTCCGGGCTGGCTCAACGCGATCTCACTCGGTACCCCGACCCGCGCCGCGCGCGATCTGGTCATCTCTGCACTCACCGGTGCTGACCTGCACGTGTCTACCATTCCGGTACTTGTGGTGTGGAGTGCCGCGCTGCTCGGGCTGGCGTTGTGGGGCTATCGCAGGGACGAAGGGCTGCGCTACAAGTAGATGCTGCCGGGCCTCGATACGACCGACAAATGTGATTTCGGGTCGCCGCCTACAGAATGCAGAACTGGCATCAATATGATGGGGCTTATGGCCGACGACACCCCTTCATCTCGCCAGACCGCATCAGCCGCAACTGCGGCCACCCAGCAGGACTGGGAGGCCGCCGTCGCCACGGTGTTCAAGAAGTCTGGACGCTTCAAGGACGGCGACGACCCCGCCTCGGCGGCGCGCCTGCTAGTGAAAAAGACGCCCGATGGCGTCGCGATCCCCCCGCTTGCCGGGACCGAGGTCGCGCGCAACCTCCGCGGATCGAGCACCGGCGCCGCGGCGACCCGCGGCGTCATCGACAGCGCCGACCGCGCACCTGGCGACGTACCGTCCTGGGACCTGCGCATCGCCGTCGCATCGAGCGGTCGCACCCCGGCCGAGGTTGAGGACGAGCTCACCGGCGGTGGCGCGTCACTGTGGATCACCGCCCGCGAGGGTGCCGTCGCGCTCGACCGTCTCGGTGACCTGCTCAGCCCCGTGCTCCTCGACATCGCGCCTGTCGTCCTTGACTCCGACCAACCACTCAGCGCCGCTGAGACACTGATCGCCGCCGCGAAGTCGCAGAACGTCACGCTGCACCCACACACCAACCTTGGCGCCGACCCGACCGGCGAGCTCCTACTGACCGGCACCGCGACACTCGACGACCAGGTCGGGCCGCTGGCAAAGTCCGCACAGGCCAACGGGATCCGCGGATTCGTCGTCGATGCCACTGTCGTGCACGACGCGGGCGCCGGTGAGGTACTGGAGCTGGCGTACGCCGCCGCCACAGGGGTGGCGCTTCTGCGTCAGCTCGACGAGGCAGGCATTGCCCCATCTGACGCTGCCGGGCTAATTGAGTTTCGGTACGCCGCGACCGACCAGCAGTTCACGACGATCGCCAAGCTGCGGGCCGCCCGCGCCGTTTGGGCGCGGATCTGCGACGTGCTCGAGATCACCGACGACGTGCAACGTCAGCACGTGGTGACCTCACAGCGCATGATGACGCGGTTCGATCCCTACACCAACCTGCTACGTACGACGATCGCGACGTTCGCCGCCGCGGTCGGCGGCGCGGAGTCCATCACGGTGCAGCCCTTCGACTCCTCGCTGGGCGAGTCCGACGGATTCAGCCGGCGTATTGCGCGCAACATCTCTAATCTGCTCGTGCACGAGTCTCATGTCGGCCAAGTCGCCGATCCGGCCGGCGGTTCGGGATCTATCGAGTCGCTGACCAACTCCCTCGCCGAAGCCAGCTGGACGAAATTTGCTGAGACTGAAAAGGCTGGCGGCATAAGGGAAGTCATCGCGTCGGGCGCGCTCGCGAGCGAGGTTTCCGAAGCGTGGCAGGCCCGGGAGAAGCAGATCGACACGCGCAAGCTCGCGATCACCGGGGTAAGCGAGTTTCCGCTCGCCGACGAAACCGTGCTTGAACGCCGGTCCGCCTACAACCGGTTCGGCTCGCGGTCGCTGTTGACTCAGGTGCACGACGCCGACGGTTTCGAAGAACTGCGTCTCACCCCGTGCACGACGCCGATGTTCCTGGTCCCGATCGGGCCGGTCGCCGCGCACACCGCGCGGTCGTCGTTTGCGATCAACCTGCTCACTGCGGGCGGCATTCCTGTCGCTAACGGTGTTCCACTCAGTGACACCACCGCACTCATCGAGCAGTACCGCTCCTCCGGTGCTGCCGGCGCGTGTCTTGTCGGTAGCGACGCGGGGTACGCCGAGCTTGGGCCGGACACGATTGGCGCGCTACGCCAGGCCGGCATCGACTTTGTCGTAGCGGCCGGCAAGCCCGTGCCCGAGATCGCCGACCTCATTGATGACTACATGGCCGTAGGACAAGACGTGATCGACTTCCTGCGACGCACCCGCAGCACCCTCGAAGGGACCGCAAAATGACCGTCCGTAACTTCGCCGACGTACCGTACGACGCCGAGCCAGACGGCGCGAAGATCGACGCTGTCAAGGCAAACGAGTCCAGCACGTGGGCCGCACCCGAAGGCATCGGCGTCAAAAACGTCTACACTCCAGCCGATCTTGACGGGCTGAAGAATCTCGACACCTATCCCGGGTTGGATCCGTTCATCCGCGGCCCCTACCCGACGATGTACAACAGCCAGCCATGGACGGTACGCCAGTACGCCGGATTCTCGACCGCTGAGGAGTCCAACGCCTTCTACCGGCGTAACCTCGCCGCTGGCCAGAAGGGCCTGTCGGTGGCGTTCGACCTGGCTACCCATCGCGGCTACGACTCCGACCATCCTCGGGTCGCCGGCGACGTGGGCATGGCAGGCGTCGCGATCGACTCGATCTACGACATGCGGCAGTTGTTCGACGGGATCCCGCTCGATGAAATGTCCGTGTCGATGACGATGAACGGCGCCGTACTGCCGATCCTCGCGTTGTACGTCGTCGCTGCCGAGGAGCAGGGCGTGCCGCCGGAGAAACTGGCCGGCACGATCCAGAACGACATCCTCAAAGAGTTCATGGTCCGCAACACCTACATCTATCCCCCACTTCCCTCGATGCGGATCATCTCGGACATTTTCGCCTATACCGCGGCGAAGATGCCGAAGTTCAACTCGATCTCGATCTCCGGCTATCACATCCAGGAAGCCGGCGCGACCAACGATCTCGAGCTGGCCTACACGCTGGCCGACGGCCTGGAATACCTCCGCACCGGCGTCGCCGCCGGCCTTGACATCGACAAATTTGCACCACGGCTGAGCTTTTTCTGGGCGATCGGCATGAACTACTTCATGGAAGTGGCCAAGATGCGTGCCGGGCGGGCGATCTGGTCGCAAATCATGCAGCAGTTCGACCCGAAGAACCCCAAGTCGAAGTCACTGAGGACGCACTCGCAGACTTCCGGCTGGTCGCTGACCGCGCAGGACGTCTACAACAACGTCGCCCGCACCTGCATCGAGGCAATGGCAGCGACTGCCGGACACACCCAGTCGCTGCACACCAATGCGCTGGACGAGGCGCTCGCGCTGCCCACCGACTTCTCCGCACGGATCGCGCGCAACACTCAGCTGGTGCTGCAACAGGAGGCCGGCGCCGGGGACATCATCGACCCGTGGGGCGGCTCGTATTACGTCGAGCGTCTCACCGAAGAACTCATTGAGCGCGCGTGGGCGCATATCGAGGAGGTCGAGGCGGCAGGCGGCATGGCAAAGGCTATCGAGGCGGGCATCCCAAAGATGCGCATCGAGGAAGCGGCCGCACGCACGCAGGCTCGGATCGACTCGGGCAAGCAGGTCGTCGTCGGGATCAACACGTTCGTTCCCACCAAAGACGACGGCGTCGACGTACTCAAGATTGACAACGCCTCGGTCCGCAAGCAGCAGCTCGCGAAGCTCGAGCGTCTGCGCGCCGAACGTGACGATACCGAAGTGAAACGGACTCTCGACGCGCTGACCAAGGCAGCCGGCGTACAAGCCAAGGGCACCGAAATGGGCACCAACTTGCTCGCTCTCGCGATCGACGCGGCGCGCGCCAAGGCCACGGTCGGGGAGATCTCCGACGCGCTGGAAGAAGTCTTTGGCCGGCACACCGCGGTAATCCGTACTATCTCTGGTGTGTACAAGAAGGAAGCAGGCGACGCGAAGAACGTCGAGGCGGTCCTCGCCGCCGCCGACAAGTTTGCCGACGAGGAAGGCCGTCGGCCGCGCATCCTCGTGGCCAAGATGGGCCAAGACGGGCACGACCGCGGTCAAAAGGTCATTGTCTCGGCATTTGCCGACATGGGCTTCGATGTCGATGTAGGCCCGCTCTTCTCGACGCCGGAAGAGGTTGCCCGGCAGGCGATCGACGCTGACGTTCACATCGTCGGCGTCTCCTCGCTCGCGGCTGGTCACCTCACTCTGGTGCCGGCGCTGCGTGACGAGCTGGCCAAGCAGGGGCGACCGGATATCGTCATCGTCGTCGGTGGAGTCATTCCGCCCGCCGACGTGCCCACACTCCTCGACATGGGTGCGGCGGCGGTATTCCCGCCGGGGACGGTCATCGCGGACAGCGCATTGAAACTGCTCGACGGCTTGTCCAAGAATCTCGGCCATCCAGCCGCGTAGGCGATCCACGATGCCGCATTGGCGACAGGATCCCGAAGCCGTCGCGCGTGAGGTGGGCGAAGGATCACGTCCAGCGATCGCGCAGGCGATCACCGCGATCGAGTCCACCCGACCCGATCACCGCGTACTCGCGCGCCGACTGCTGGGCGCGCTGCCGCAGCCGCAGAAGCTGGCCGTACGGATCGGCATCTCCGGCGTACCGGGGGTCGGCAAGTCGACGTTCATCGAGGCATTTGGGCGTCTGCTGACCGCGCAGGGACACCGCGTCGGCGTACTTGCGGTCGATCCGTCCAGCGTGCGCACCGGCGGATCGGTGCTCGGCGACAAGACCCGAATGCCTGAGCTGTCGGTAAACCCCGACGCTTATGTGCGTCCATCACCGAGCTCTGGCACCCTCGGCGGCGTGGCAAAGTCCACGTCGCAGGCGATCACGATCCTTGAGGCCGCAGGGTACGACGCCATCCTGGTCGAGACGGTCGGCGTTGGGCAGTCCGAGACCACCGTCGCGACGATGGTCGACACCTTCCTACTGCTCGGACTGGCCCGTACCGGTGATCAGCTTCAAGGGATCAAGCGCGGCATCCTCGAAATCGCAGATGTGGTAGCGATCAACAAAGCCGACGGCGAGCATCTACCGGCCGCACGATCAGCCGCCCGCGAGTTGTCAGGCGCCCTGCGGATGGTCTACTCGGGAAGTTCCGGCTGGAAACCACCGGTTCTGACCTGCTCGGCTCTCGCTGGCGAGGGCATTGAGGAGATCTGGCGCACCATACTCGAACATCGCGAATTCGTCGGCGAAGCCGGCCTGCTCGACAAGCGGCACCAACAGCAGTGGGATCTCACCTGGAAGCTTGTCCAGGCCGAGCTCGACGACCGGCTCACCACTCATCCTGGCGTTCGGGCCGAGCGCGAGAACATCAGTGAAAAGGTTCATACCGGGCAGCTCGCTGCGGCCGCCGCAGCCGATGAGATCCTGCGCATATACGACGGCGCGGCCGTCCCAGAGTCCTGACACGCCCTAGATCCGGCAGCCGCCTTGGACACCGCGACCCGTTAGTGTTGCTCTATGGCTGATCTTTTCGAGGGATACCAAAGAGGCGCGGCACGCGCCGGGCAAGCGTGGGACGAGATGTTCGACGCTTCCGGCGCGCCACGGCCCGAGTACCGCGAGATTCTCGACGCTCTAGCCCAGATGACGCAGTCCGAGTTTCGCGAGCGTACCGAGGCGCTCGCCTCGTCGTACCTCGCGCAAGGCATCACCTTCGACTTTGCCGGTGAAGAAGTGCCCTTCCCGCTGGATGCGGTGCCTCGGATCATCGCGGCCTCCGAATGGCGTTATCTGCAGTCCGGCGTCGCACAGCGAGTCAAGGTGTTGGAGATGTTCCTTGACGACATCTACGGCCCCGGCAACTGCATTCGGGACGGCGTTATCCCCGCCAAGCTCATCAGCTCCTCGACGCACTACCACCGCGCGGCGGCCGGAATCGCCACCTCTAACGGCGTACGCATCCACGTCGCTGGAATCGACGTGATCCGCGACGAGAAGGGCCTTTGGCGGGTGCTGGAGGACAACGTCCGCATTCCCAGCGGCGTGAGCTACGTGATCTCCAACCGCCGCGTTATGGGCCAGACGCTTCCGGAGCTCTTCTGGTCGCTGACCGTTCGTGCGGTCGGTGACTATCCGCACAAGCTGCTCGCGGCCCTCCGCGCGAGCGCACCGGCCGGCGTGGACGACCCGACGGTCGTCGTACTCACACCTGGCGTGTACAACTCGGCGTACTACGAGCACACGCTGCTCGCCCGGCTGATGGGAATCGAGCTAGTCGAAGGTCGCGACCTGTTCTGCACAGGCGGCCGAGTGATGATGCACACCACCTCCGGCCCGCAGCGAGTGGATGTGATCTATCGACGCGTCGACGACGAGTTTCTCGACCCGCTTCAGTTCCGCCCGGACTCGGTGCTCGGTACGCCGGGCATCATCGAGGCGGCGCGTCGCGGCAACGTCGCCATCGCCAACGCGGTAGGCAACGGCGTAGCCGACGACAAGCTCGTCTACACCTATCTGCCCGCGCTCACCCGCTACTTCACCGGCGAGGACCCCATTCTTCCCAACGTCGACACCTGGCGGCTGGAAGACCCCGGCGCGCTGGAAGAGGTGCTCGACCGGCTGGACGAGCTGTGCGTCAAGCCGGTCGACGGGTCCGGCGGCAAAGGGCTCGTGATCGGACCGGCGGCCACCAAGAAGGAGCTTGCAGACCTGCGCAAGACGCTGCGCCGCGACCCGCGCGGATGGATTGCGCAGCCGGTGGTGCAGTTGTCCACGATCCCGACCCTGGTGGACGATGGGATCCGCCCACGGCACGCCGACCTGCGTCCATTCGCCGTCAACGACGGCGACGATGTCTGGGTATTGCCGGGCGGGCTCACTCGGGTCGCCCTGCCCGAGGGCAAGCTCGTGGTCAACAGCAGTCAAGGTGGCGGTTCGAAGGACACCTGGGTGCTTGGCAGCGCGGCGCCGACTCTGTTTGAGCCGGACTTGCCTGAGGACCTCCAGGAGGTCACCGTGAGTGCCGGGGAGGATCAGCCCGCGGCGAACCTGTCCATCCACCCGCCACAGTCCTCACCGCATGACTCGTCAAGCGGCACCGCGCAAGAGCAACAACAACAACAGGGGGTGATGTCGTGCTGAGCCGAATCGCCGAGAGTCTTTTCTGGATTGGCAGGTACGTCGAGCGCGCCGACAGCACCGCGCGCATCGCGGACATTCACCTCCAACTGATGCTCGAGGACCAGAGCATCGAGGAAGAGCTCGCCTGCCGATCGCTGTTAGCCATCATGGGCTGCGCTGCGCCCGAAGGCCAGCCGGTCACCCAACGCGACGTCCTACGGCTGCTGGCAGTCGACCGGGACCAGCCCGCATCGATCGCGCACTCGCTTAACGCGGCACGCGAAAACGCCCGCAGGGCAAGGGAAATTATCTCGAGTGACGTCTGGGAGTGCCTCAACACGACCCGGATGCGGATGCCACGACGCCTCACCAGCGAGCAGGCGCACCAGCATTTCGGCTGGGTCCGTGACCGCACCGCGATGGCACTCGGGATGATCGACTCGGCGACCAGTCGCGACGAGACGTGGCAGTTCTTCACCCTCGGTCGTACCCTCGAACGCGCCGATATGACCGCGCGGATGGTTGCCACCCGAAGCATGCCGACCCGCCCGTCGTGGACCACCATTCTGTGGTCGTGCGGCGCCTACGAGGTTTTCCTGCGTACTTACCGCGGCGCGCCCAAGACGTCCAATGCCGCGGAGTTTCTCATGCTTGACAGGCTGTTTCCGCGATCGGTGCTTTACTCCCTCAACCTCGCCGAACGATGCCTGCAACGAATCGATCCCACCGAGCAGCGTGCCGGTGTGTCCGACGCGGGCCGGCGCCGTATCGGACGGTTACGCACAGAGCTCGAGTATCTGCCGGTCAGTGATCTCGTCGCTAACCTGACGGGATACGTCGACGCCGTACAGGAGTCCACATTGGCTATTTCACAGGCGATCCAGCAGCGCTACTTCCCCAGTCAGGCGATTCCGGTGTGGGTCGGTGACCGCGCATGAGACGGCTTAGGATCACGCACACGACGGGCTTCAACTACGACGGCGAAGTGAGCGCGTCGTACAACGAGGCGCGAATGCTGCCGCTGGACACCCGCAAGCAACTCCTACTGCACTCGACGCTTGACATCACGCCGGTGAGCTCTCGCGACGCCTACGTTGACTACTGGGGCACCCGGGTCACCACCTTCGAGTCGCTTCGTCCGCACGACTCGCTCAATCTCAGCGCACGCAGTCTGGTCGAATTGCAGTCACGCGAACACGTACCCGGAGATGTCAGCTGGGACGCCCTTGACGGCATCGGCGACCGGTCGAAGATGCTCAGCGACCAACTGTTCGCCACAGAGCACACGAGCCCTCCCGCCGAGCTGGCCGCGCTGGCCAAAGAGGTCGCCGACAGGTCAGACACGCCCGCTGAGGCGGCCCGGACCATTTGCGACACGATCGGAGACCGCCTGGAGTATGTCCCGGGCTCGACCAACGTGACAGACACCGCCTCAGTCGTATGGGATAAGCAAAAGGGCGTCTGCCAAGACATCGCACACGTGACCTTGGGCGCACTGAGGTCGATCGGGATCCCGGCGCGTTATGTATCGGGCTACCTGCAGCCTTCTAAGGACCCCGAGATCGGCGAGGAGATGTCAGCGCAGTCGCATGCGTGGATCGAGTGGTACTGCGGTACCTGGACCGGCTACGACCCGACCAACTCTCTGGAGATCGCAGACTCGCACGTGATCGTGGGCTACGGGCGCGACTACCACGACGTGGCGCCGCTGCGAGGACTCTACGCAGGTAGTGCGCGCGCGACGCTGTTCGTCAACGTCGCTATCACCCGCGAGGCGTAGGGCTACTCCGACTCGTCCTCGGTCAGCCGATCGACCTGCACTACCCCATCGACGGCGCCCAACGTACTTGTCAAGTCGTCCATTCCGGCTCCCGCGACGTGCAGCACGACCGCCACGTCTGCACGTCCGGCGTCCTCATGTTCGGGGCCGCCCGGGACGATCTCACCCAAACCGTCCGACCAGCGATCATTGTCGGTCATCATGCCGGTGATCACCCAACCGCGTTTGCTGCAGGCGGCAAGGATCTCACGCAGCACACCTTGCCCGTCTCGGTAACGAATTCGAATGTGCCCGGTCGCGCGACCCGATCCGGGTAGATAGCGCGACAGCCATGTAAACAACAGCACGATAATGAAGTGCAGACACGTGACAACGAGTGCTAGGACCGTGAGTCCGGCGCCGGCCGCCATGCCGATCGCCGCAGTTTCCCAGACCGACGCCGCCGTCGTCAGGCCACGGGTTTCGCCCCGTCGCGTGATGATCAGTCCCGCCCCAAGAAATCCGATCCCGGTGACTATCTGCGCAGCGACACGCGACGGGTCAAGGACGACGGCACCTGGAGACAGGACGTCGTTAAACCCGTATTTGCTCACCAGCATGATGAGGGCGGACGCCGTACCGACAATCGCCTGAGTGCGCAGCCCGGCGCTCTTTCCGCGGATCTGTCGCTCTAGCCCAATCGCCGACGACAACAAAAACGCCAACGCGAGCTCGCCGACCTGTTTCCAGCCCTGACCGTCTGCGCCGATCGAGGCCAGTACGTGGCTCCCAGACATAACTCGACTGTGCCACGGCCAGACATAGTGGGGTGGGCCGGGCTTGAACCGGCGACCGATCGATTATGAGTCGACTGCTCTGACCAACTGAGCTACCACCCCGTGCCGCCCGGCTTGAGCCGATGCGCACGCTCGCGGCTGGGTCTCCGGATCGCCGCTATACAACCTAAAAGCTCCCCTACTTGGACTCGAACCAAGAACCCTTCGATTAACAGTCGAATGCTCTGCCAATTGAGCTATAGGGGACCGTTGCTGCGACGCCAAAGATTACCGTACCTCCCGCAACGGGCTGCGATCGGGTCCCCGCCTGGTTCGGCAGCCTCAACGGTTTGCCTCCTTGGGAGGTACGTCGTATCGGAACCAGGTAGATTCGTCAAAGCAACTACGCACAACCTAGTTTGGAGTGAATGTCCCACATGCGAAAGATTCTGCTGTTCGCCGCGTTCGGGATCGGCTACGTGCTCGGCGCGAAGGCTGGCCGCGCGCGCTACGAGCAAATCATGCGCACGGCACGCAAACTCCAAGACAATCCCAAGGTGCAAGGCGTCGCCGGCATGCTTGAAGCGCAAGCCGAGAGCGTCGTATCCACGGTCAAGAGCAAGCTAGGCAACGAAAACCCCTCACGCTTCTAACGGCGCGACACTGCATCGGTTGCCGGTTCGAGTGGGTATCTGATCAGTCGTGACCCTGACCATGACCGCACGTGTGCGGGTCAGCGAGTTAGTGACGTGACCTAGTCGTGGTGTGGTGGTGGTGGGTCGGTGTCGGCGGGATACGTGAGGTATTTACGGCCGGCGGGGCTGGTCCATTCACACGACGCGTCGTCGTGGAGTTTTACTCGCCAGTTGGTTTGGTGTTTCAGCCGGTGGTGACGACGACAGAGAGCGATCAGGTTGCAGTCGCCGGTCGTGCCGCCGGTCCCGTCGGGGCGGTGCGGGTCGATGTGGTCGACGTCGCAACGTTCTGCTGGGCGGGTGCAGCCGGGGAACCGGCAGGTCTGGTCGCGGGCGATGATCCGGCGGCGCATCTGCGCCGGTGGGCGGTAGATCTTGGTGCCGACGTCGAGGACGGCGCCGGTGTAGGGGTCGGTGATGACGCGTTGCCATCGTGCGTCCTGTGCGAGGTGGCGGGCGAGGTCGGCATCGATGGGTCCGAGCCCCTCGATCGCGGCGACCGCCCGGCGGTGCGGGTCCGCGACCGCTTCGGCTTCCATCGCGCCGTCGGCGTCTTCGGCGTCGTCCGCGGCTTCGGCACCGTTCACGTCTCCGGTATGGCGAGTGCCGGTTTCGGTGCCTGCGAGGTCGGACCCGGCCAACACGTGCGCGGGGATCGTGACCTTGATCGTGACCTCGGGGATCACCGGGACCGTGAAGTTGATCGTCGCTGCCAGTCCCCGGATCTTCTCCATCACCGCGGCGGCTTCGGTGGACTGGCCCGGGTCGGTGATCAGGTACTGCCCGTC